>DATAPT010000405.1:0-4526 GCA_036265065.1 Candidatus Acidiferrales bacterium
GCAGACATATTCCGCGATTTCCCAGCCGGGTTTTAGAGTGTACGTTTGCGATGCGGTCCAATTTTTTGTGTACGCTTTGGGATCTTCGATCGTAAAATCGTCCACCAGCGTATTGTGATCGATGCGGCGAATGCGCTCGACCACATGCAGGGCTTCCGTATGCGGGAGGCCGACGTGGTCCAGCCACGTGATCGCGTTGAATCCAACTGTATCCACGACCAACGTGCTGCCGTCCCATTTGCCGATGGAATCGCCGTTGTATGTGGGATCCAGGTCCTTAAGGTGATCACGATTCATATGGATTTGGCGGAGCTGGTTTCCCGCTTCCTGGTACATCATGACTTTATCCTGCACCTGAAATATTTCCATGGGGAGCGGGACGAACATGAGCCGTGGAATTCCATGTGGGAGGCACGCCAAATTTGGATCGTTAACTTTCGTATCGGCCTTCTTGAATTGTTCCGCAGCCCAGGGAGTGAAGGGTGGCGCAGTTCCTTTGGGGAATAATGCCGGTTGGAAGCGGTCGATCATCCAAACTCCGGTAAGATCGGCTGGATCTTTCTGCTTCGATGGAGTTGGCGCCTGCGCGAACAGCGCGGGCAAAAGAAAAAGCAGGACAATGGAGAAAGTAATCGAATTTTGTATGCGCTTCGGCACCGTGAAACTCCTTCTGCTAACAAACAAAGGCGCGCATTAACGGACTTCGGCGGAAAGTTCCTGTCCATTTGAAAAAACAATTTTACTGAGGCGCATGTAGCTCGTGCCGCTTTTGGCGCGATATCCAACGATTGTGATTTCGTCGCCGGATTTTACCGTGTCTCTTTTCCAATTTACTCTGGAGAGCATGCCCAGGCTGGCGAGTTCCGCGGTCCACTTTTCGGTTTTGCCTTTTTCGTTCGCGGCTTCGATGTGAATGTAGGCATGCGGATTGCTCCACTCAAATTCTGTAACGGTGCCCTTAACGGAACTCAGGGTGGTCATGTCATATTCGGCGGTGGAGTGGTGAGCGAAAATGGGATGCGATAGAACGAGAACACCGGCTGCGAAGGCAAGAAAACAGAATATGAAGCGCCTCATGTTCACCGCTGCTCCTCCGAAGGGATTTGGAAAGTTTCGGTCGTCTGATTCGTGGGGGAAACATATGCCGGGGGGTTGCCTGTGTCAATATAATTGGCTGATTTGTTTATGCAGGCGTTTGAGTTGTAATTGCAAAAAAAGCGCCCGCCCAAAAAACGGCCGGCCGCTACGAAATTCTCCTGAGTATCTTGCCTTGGTGTTGCATCTTATGGGGTAACGGAAGGTCGAGACTTGTTTTGCACTCGGGACGACATCATAATGAAGGGAGCTATGATGAGAAAGAACATCGCGGTGCTTGCGCTGTTCGCCTTCGCGGGGCTGGCCCTTGTCGGGTCATCGCGCAAACTTGCCCTCGAGCAAAAAGTTTTGGCCGCCAGTCCTGCGGCGCGCCCTGCTGACGCAAATCAACCCGTCATTCGGTTTGTGAGAAATCCAGAAACGGCGCCGCCTTTGCAAGCGACAGACTTGCTCGGGAAGCCAGTCAACAAGGACAACTGGGGCGGCAAAGTGGTCCTCATTAATTTCTGGGCGACGTGGTGCCCGCCGTGCCGCGAAGAAATTCCCGAATTGATCGAGTTGAAAAGGGAATTTGGGGACAAGATGCAAATCGTGGGCATTTCGGAGGACGACGATCCTCCGGCGAGCGTCATTAAATTTGCGCGCGCGAAGGGAATGACTTACCCGATCGTGATGGCTACGCCCGAACTGATCGAGGCTTACGGAGGAGTGCCCGCTCTTCCTACATCGTTCCTCATCGATACGCAGGGGCGCGTCGTGCAGAAACATAGCGGGCTATACCCTATAGAAAATTATCAGCGCGAAATTCGCTCGCTCTTGGGAATGCCCACGGATGCGCGAGTGGAGACGTTTGTGGATTTGGGGCAAGTATTTTTGAAGAATGCCGCTAACGCGACGGAATTGCCTGGCGTAAGTTTCAAGGGTCTTACACCCGAGCAGAAGAAGGTCGCGCTGCGGCGGCTGAATTCCGAAAATTGCACTTGCGGATGTAAATTGACGCTTTCGGAATGCCGCGTGAACGATACCGAGTGTCCATATAGCGGAAAGCTGGCTGCTCAGGTTGTAAAGGAAGTGGCCAGCGGCGCTAAACCGCCAAAGACGCAACCATCGACTACGCCTTCCAAGGGAACGGCAAATACGATTACAGAAAAGTTTTAACATTTGAGTAGGACAGGCTTCAGCCTGTCTGGATTTGATTTTTGCCTGGGTTGCAAAAGTCAGAAGAAGACAGGCTGAAGCCTGTCCTACTCGGAGGCACAAATCATGATGGAAATTATTTCAAAAGCATTGGGAATGTTGGCAGTAATGCTGCCTTTTGGCGGAGGGGCTAGCTGCAATTCTTCGAGTGACGTTGTGGCGCTGCCGGATCCTGCTGTGGACGCGCCGCTGGCGGGGACAAAAGGGCGCGAGACAATCGTGGTGGCGGGCGGATGCTTCTGGGGAATTCAGGCTGTGTTTGAGCGATTGAAGGGCGTCTTGGGTGCTACTTCCGGGTATTCGGGCGGCGCGGCCAACACGGCTACTTATGAAAAAGTTTGCTCGGGGCGCACGGGGCACGCGGAAGCCGTGGAAGTGATTTTCGATCCTTCGCAGATTTCGGTGGGGCAAATTTTGAAAGTATTTTTTTCCGTGGCGCACGATCCGACGCAGCTGAACCGGCAGGGGCCCGATCAGGGGACACAATACCGGTCTGCAATTTTTTATACGTCGGAAGAGCAGAAAAAAATTGTGGATGCGTATGTGAAGCAGCTCGACTCGGCAAAAGTTTTCCGGCAGCCGATTGTCACGCAAATCGTCCCGCTCGAAGCGTTTTATCCCGCTGAGGATTACCATCAAGGCTACATGGATCTGCATCCGGAGAACATGTACATCGTGATCAACGATTATCCGAAAGTTGAAAACCTGCGAAAACATTATCCGTCGATGTTTGTGGAGAAGAAGTAAGGAAGCTCCATTTGGATTGCGGGGCTGATTGCCACTCGATTTCGGCTTCGACGGACGTAAGTCAAAAACCGCACCCTTGCCAAATTCGCAAGAGTGCGGCACCCGCTTTTACAGGCCGCGGAAAAAAGGGCGCGTTCTGTCATTCTGAGCGAAGCGAAGAATCTCTCTTCGATTTAAACATGGAAAAAAACAAGGAGGGATTCTTCGCTTCGCTCAGAATGACAGAGCGTTGGTTTTTTCCGCGACCTGTTTAAGGAATCAGCAGCACTCCAACTACTTCACTGTGGAAAGCTGGGCCTTGAGGTTGAGTTGGCTGTCGGCGAGAATTTCAACGGATCTCTCCCAATCGACCCGATTCTGGTAAGCCAGACGGACCGCATGTTCGCCAATAGGGATCTTGAGGATCTCGGGGGTGTTGCCCACGAATTTTCCGTCAAGATATACGTCCGCGCTGTCGGGATCGGAAGAGACGGAGATAGTGCCGAATTGTTTGGGTGGCGCGTTCTGTGGTGGATTGGGAGTGGTAACGGCGGGGTAAAAGCGGCTCAGCACTTCCACCAAGTCATTGGAGCTCAGTGCGAACCCGATTCCTTGAAACCCCTTCTCGACAATTGTTTGGGTATTGATGCCTATAACTTCGGCATGGCTGTTTAGCAGCGGGCCGCCGCTGTTGCCCGGGTTAATGGCTGCGTCGGTCTGAATCCACGTTCCTCTGCCGATTCCTTCCGATTGTCCGACGGCGCTCACGATTCCTTTTGTGGCTGAGAACGGCAGACTGAGTCCGGGATTTCCGAGTGCAACAACGGTCTGACCCTGCAGGACTGTCGAGGTCTCCGAAAGTGTGAGGTGCTGAAAGCCGCTGCCTTCCACCTTTACGATAGCTATATCTTTCTCGTCATCGATATACACAATCTTGGCATCTAGCTTTCGTCCGGTGGGAAGTTCCGCCACAAGCGAACTTTCGCCACGGGCCACATGTGCATTCGTCGCGATGACGCCCGTTTCTGTAATGAAAAAACCGCTCCCGTGCCCGCCAGCTCCCCGTAACAGGACAACCGCTGGCTTCGATTGCTGAACAATATCCTCGACGGTAAGTTCCGGCCGCATTTCTACTTTGGCGTTTCCTGCGGATTTGGCGAGGACAGTCCCGGTAAAGGATTTGGAAATGTTTTCCAGCGCGACTTCAAAATGATTTGCCTTCAACACCCAGCATTCTCCGCGATATTCCGTTGCGAACGCTGTATATCCAATGAAAGGGATGGGGCCGTCGGTCATTTCCATTTCTTTCGATGTGAAGCCTTCTTTGCTGACGCGAAGCCGCATGGAATGTTCTAGGTGGGAACCAAAACCGAAGGCGTTCTTGTGAAAATAGCCTCCCGGCAATTTCAATTCGTAGGGTGTGGTTCCGACTTTCACTCCATCTATTTCCACGGTCGCTTCCGGTGGTGTGCTTGTAATCTTCAGGGTTTCGGCAAGGGCGGGGGGCG
>DATAPT010000406.1:0-2615 GCA_036265065.1 Candidatus Acidiferrales bacterium
TTCACTCGCGCCAACACTTCCACACGTCGCAATTCCCTCAAGCTCATCTCGATTCTCCCCATCCGGCCTCCTTCCGAGGCCGTTCATTAGGGGACATTTCTATCGAGGAGAAAAGGGGACATTATCATCGAGGTTCAACACTGCGTAGGACAGGCTTCGCCTGTCTTCTTTTGAATTCTACTAGTCCAGTAAGAAGTCAAAACCGGACAGGCTGAAGCCTATCCTACTGAATTCTGCGTTACTCTTATAGCGCGAGGACCAGTCATTTTGGCGTCACCATCCAAAACAGCTCCGAACCGCGGCGCGATTCATCCATTCGATCAAAAATATGGGACGGACACGGGTGGTTATGTCGGGCCGGAAGAACTGGTCAACGGCCGCGCGAATGATGCGCACAACTACGGCTATTCGGCCATTGCTCCATCTGTATTTCATGAGGCCTGCAAGAAATGGCAAGAAACTTTGCCGGCGGTGTCCGGCAGAATCGAAGCCTACACGTTTGTGGATGTGGGTACGGGCAAAGGGCGACCGTTACTGCTGGCGTCGGAGCTGCCCTTTCGCAAAGTGATTGGCGTGGAGTTGAGCGACGAACTCGCGCGCATCGCCCAACAAAATGTCACGCGATGGAATCGCATTATTAAACCAAAAGCAAAAATCCGCGTTGTGCAGGAAGACGCAATGAAATTTCAATGGCCGCGAACTCCGCTGCTCGTTTATCTGTACAACCCCTTCGCGTGTTCGTTGATCGAGCGGACGGCGGAAAACATTGCCGCCGCATCTGCAGCCGGTTCTGGCCTTGCGGATTTGCTTTACGTTAATCCTACCTGCGCCGATACTTTGGCAGCGCAAGGCCATTTCACGCGCCTGTGGACCGGGCGCATTTCCATGAGCGAAGCCGACCAAAAAGCCGATCCGTACGGAACAACTTCCGACCTGGTTTCCATTTACCGGCTCCTCCCGGCTCTGTAGCTCGCTTCTTCAGAGGCGAGGGTTTAGACGACGGGACATCAAAACCCCCGCCTCTGAAGAGGCGGGCTACAGCAGCACGGCTCACCATTGCGCGAATCATGGTTTAAATTTCGTCCGGGCGAGTTCTTTGTTCGAATGGACCGGATTCACGCCCGGCCTTTCGTTTTATTTCCCGCACAGAAATCAGGCTGTATACTTTCCACCGAGGCACACAATGGCCGCCTTCGAACGCATCATCTGGATTGTGTTGGACAGTGTGGGGATCGGCGCGCTACCCGATGCAGCGGATTACGATGACGTCGGCCGCGACACGCTCGGACACATCGCTAAATCGCGCCCGCTGGCGTTGCCGAACCTTGTGCGCCTCGGACTCGCAAATATTGCTCCGCTTGCCCACCTCGCGCCTCCGGCGGCTCCTGAGGGCTGCTACGGCAAAGGCGCCACGCATTCTCCCGGCAAAGATACGACGACAGGGCATTGGGAGATGGCCGGGATCTGGCTGCCGCAAGCTTTTCCTGTTTACAAGCACGGATTTCCAAAGGAATTAATCGAACATTTCGAACGCGCGATCGGACGCAAGATTATCGGCAATAAGCCTGCCTCCGGGACGGAGATCATCAAGGAATTGGGCGAAGAGCACGTTCGAACCGGATTTCCGATCGTTTACACTTCCGGCGACAGCGTGTTTCAAATCGCCGCACACGAAGAAGTGATCCCCATCGCCGAGCTGTACCGTATGTGCGAAATTGCCCGCAAAATGCTCGATGGGCCGAACAAAGTGGGACGCGTGATCGCGCGGCCGTTCACGGGCACGCCGGGAAATTTTCGTCGTACTGAGCGCCGCCACGATTACGCGGTCGAGCCGCCTCGCCCCATGCTGATGGACGTGCTTGTCGAAAAGAAAATTCCAATCTTTGGCATTGGCAAGATTCACGATATTTATAATGGCCGTGGCGTGGAGCGCTATATCACCACGAAGAGCAACGCCGACGGCATGGAGAAACTTCACGCGGCTCTGGCCGAGCAGAAGAGCGGGCTCATTTTTACAAATCTCGTCGACTTCGACATGCTGTACGGGCACCGCAAGGATGTGGAAGGGTTTGCGAAATCACTTGAGGAATTCGATGTGCTGCTTGCTCCGTTGCTGAAGGCAATGGCGCCGCGCGATTTGCTGATGATCACCGCGGATCACGGTTGCGATCCCGATCCCGCGTGGCCGACGACGGATCACTCGCGCGAATATGTTCCCATCGTCGCATATAGCGCATCAGGGAAGCGAGGCGTGAACATTGGTGTTCGCGATACGCTCGCCGACATGGGGCAGACGATCGCGGAAAATTTTGGCGCGGCAATCCCCCACGGCAAAAGTTTCCTGCCCGAAATTTCAAATCCCTAAATCCATTTAATCTGGAATATGCGAAGCCTAGTGCTGAACCCGCTACTTCAGAGGAGGTTCTGCGTGGCATAGGCTTCAGCCTGTGCGGTTTTAGGCCTTGCAACGACTAAACCCGCACAGGCTGAAGCCTATGCCACATAAAGCGGCAACTTGTTAATTCCCAGAGGACGGACCGCGGGACGCGTAATACCCGGTGCGCGTGCGAACGGTCAGCTTGCCCATGCCGTGCGGGGGCGTGACCTGAACAGCG
>DATAPT010000407.1:0-1578 GCA_036265065.1 Candidatus Acidiferrales bacterium
GGAAGCATCTCCAATCCCGACAACATCAGCCGCTGCGGATACGACTATTCTCCCGCTTCCGACTCGAACCGTTCCTGCGAAAAAATCAGGCAAAAATGGAAAGTCGGCCCACGACCAGGCCGCTGAAATGGGGCCTCCTCCGATTCCGGATTTAATGTTGGATGGCCAGCATTCCCTGACGCGCGCGCTCGGCCTGAAAATCGGCCGCATCGTGATCGACGCCGGGCACGGCGGGCATGACACCGGGACGATCGGACCCACTGGCCTGATGGAAAAAGATTTGTGTCTGGACGTGGCTTTGCGGCTGGGCAAATCGATTCAGCAGCGCCTGCCCAGCGCCGAAGTGATCTTCACCCGCGAAGACGACACATTTATTCCGCTCGAGCGGCGCACCGAAATTGCGAACGAAGCCAAAGCCGATCTCTTCATTTCCGTGCACGCCAATTCAAGCCAGGATCGCCAGGCGCGCGGCATTGAAACTTATTACCTGAACTTCACCGGGTCGAGCGACGCGATGGAAGTCGCCTCCCGCGAAAACGCGCTATCGGAAAACGCCGTTCACGATTTGCAGAATCTGGTCACGAAGATTGCGCGCAACGAAAAAATCGAGGAATCGCGCGACCTGGCCACCATGATTCAGGATTCGCTCTCCAAGCGGATGGAAAACCGTGGAGAGCGCAATCGCGGCGTGCGCAAGGCGCCCTTCGTCGTGCTGATTGGCGCCGATATGCCATCCGTGTTAGCCGAAATTTCCTTCCTCTCAAATCCCGGCGATGAGCAATGGCTGAAAAAACCTGAAAATCGCCAGAAGGTGGCCGACGGACTCTACCGCGGAATCGAAAGATATCTGCAGAGCACTAACAGCCTTGCGGCCAACCAATCCCGCTCGCCCATCGAAAATATTGCGGGAAAAGTGGCGCGAACCGGGAACCCGCAGTAAAATTCCAGCGTCTAATCTATGAGCGATATGAAGCGACTCCTTATTTTGTGCTTTGGAATATTGTGTCTGACCGTGACGCCGCATCCGGCTGCCGCGCAGGGTGTGTTGCCGAATTCTTTCGGCGGCTGGAATGCTTCAGCGAATTCTACCTTCCTTCCCGCCAATGGCCTGGATTCCCTGCTAGGCCCTGATACGCCTGCCTTTCGCGAATACATGGTCAAAGCCGTCGAGCAGAGGTCCTACACGCAAGGTGCGCAGACCGCTTCACTGACGATATATCGTCTCCGCGATCCAAGTTCCGCCTACGGCGCATACACATTTTTGCGCAACGATACGCTTTCTCCCATTGATCTGGGAGCGTATGCCAGCGCTTCGAACGAACGCGCGATGATCGTCGTGGGCGAAATGCTGCTGGATGTTACAGTTCCCGCAAAACAAGCGCGCCCCGCGGATACGGATCTGAAGGTGTTAGCCGATCAATTGGACAAGAAGGCGGACCACACGCCGTACCCATCCATTGGCGAGCACCTCCCCGAAAATGGCCGCGTGCGCAATTCCGAACGCTATGTGATGGGCCCACTTGGGCTCGCGCATTTCGTCCCACTCGGCACGGACGATTGGATGGGTTACGACAACAG
>DATAPT010000408.1:0-9072 GCA_036265065.1 Candidatus Acidiferrales bacterium
TGAATAGCAGCTCGAACATTGGACATGTAGGACAGGCTTCAGCCTGTCGGTTTTCCGCTCAGCGCCCGGTCCGCAAAAGCGACAGGCTGAAGCCTGTCCTACCAAGACGGCGGCTCCTCACTAAAAACCGTACCCAACGAAAATTCTCCAGATTATTAGGATGCAAGATTCGCGGCTAGAATTTCGCCGTTAGTGCGTCATGCCGTACATCACGTAATTGATCCCCATGCGGAAAGCAAGCGACGCGAACTTCTCCGGATAGCGAGGATCATCGGCCCATTCCCATGCATCGCCCAAATGCATGTCATAGCAGATCGCCACCATCACGCGGCCCCGGTCGTCCCGGATTGCGCGCCATGCCGGCACGTAGCCGTCCTTCTCATACGTCCTGCCTGTCCAGACGTATTGCTCGCCCGGCACCTGGAAACGGTCCGTCAAATCGTAAAGCACGTGGAAAAGTTCGTCTTTGTCGGGCAGGTCTTCAATGGGCCGGTCCGGGAAAACCATGAGCATGCCGTTCATGAAATGTTCCCAGTCGGTCGGGCCGTGGAAATCATCCACCATGATGAAGCCGCCCTTGAGCAAATATTCGCGCAGGCGCTTGGCCTCCGGTTCTGTGAACGTCCATGTCTGCACCTGCACGGCGTACACCCACGGAAAATTTTCTATCGCGGCTGGCCCGTCGCTGTCGAGGTCCACCACCTGCTCCACAGGCCGGGCATTGATACGCGTGAGCCGCTTCAGTGCGATTAAAAATTGCCGGTCCGCCTTGGGATAATCGCGTGACCAGCTGGCAAAGCGCCCAAACCCGCGCGAGCTTCCGCTATCCATGGAATAGCGCAGGCGCGACCATGAATATTCATTTTTCCCGTTATCGCTGTCAGAGGAGGAAAACGCTTCGCGTGCGCCGTACTCGTCGTACGATTGCTGATTGCTTGAGCGCTGCATGGCAAGCAAACCTGTGCTAACCCCTGCGAGCAGCACGAGCGCCGAAATCGGAGCGAGGAGCCTCATAAAAGGTAGCCCCTAAATAGACGCCCCGCCAGGCGCCACAGTTTCAGAAGAGCTCAGCGCGCGTCAGCCTGATTCGGCCATGCTACCGCTAATCCAAGCAAGCACGCAAGGTGGGTGGGTTTGATTGACCTGCCGCGGAAAAAAGACACTTCATTTTGTCATTTTGAGCGGAGCGAGGAATCTCTCTTACTTTTCTTTGGTAAAACCCAGGAACGAACCCTGCTACGGTCGGAATGACAAAATAACTACTCTTTTTCGGCCTGTTGTGCCTGATCGAGGGCGAGAGTGGTTGCGTCCATTCGAAACCTGTCGGATACTTGCGGCGACCATTGGAGAAGGAAAACTCATGACGCCTCGCAAAAAATTGCGAACGAATAAATCTTCGCGGGCAATACAAAGCCGCTTCGCCAACGTCAACGGCGCGCGCCTGCATTATCTCATCGCGGGCCAGGGCGATCCCGTAGTCCTGCTGCACGGGTACGCGGAAACGAGCCACATGTGGCTCCCGCTGATTCCAAAGCTAGCTGCGACTCACACAGTAATTGCGGCGGACTTGCGCGGCGCAGGGCAGTCATCGACTCCCGCCGACGGTTACACTAAATCCGCAATGGCGCAGGACATTCACGCGCTCACGCAAAAGCTCGGTTTCCAGCGCATTCGAATTGTCGGGCACGACATTGGGCTGATGGTTGCCTACGCTTTTGCCGCGCAGTATCCGGCCGAAGTGGATCGCATCGTTTTGATGGACGCTTTCCTGCCCGGCGTGGGCAAATGGCGCGATGTTTGGCTGATGCGCGACCTGTGGCATTTCCATTTCTATGGCAAAACGCCGCTCGCTCTCGTGCACGGCCGAGAGCGCATTTATTTCGAACATTTCTGGAACGACTTTGCCGCCAATCCTGCGCATTCGATTCCGGAGCGCGACCGCCGCTTCTATGCGAAAGCCTACGCCCGCCCTGGCGGCATGCGCGCCGGCTTCGAATACTTTCGCGCTTTCGAAAAGGATGCGGAAGATTTCGCGCGTTTCGCCCAGAAGCCCCTGCTCATGCCCATGCTGGTTCTGACTGGTGAAAAGGCTTCCGGTGAATTCTTGATTGAGCAGGGCCGCCTTGTGGCGAAGAACGTCGAGGGCGTTGTCATTCGCGGCTCGGGGCACTGGCTAATGGAGGAAGCAACCGGGCAGGTCATCCCAAAGCTGGTTGAATTCCTAAACAGATAAACCACACCGGCCTCGGCTGAAAACCTTCGGCTTTGCGCCTGGATTTCCTGTAGCCCGCCTTTCTTGCCCTGAGAGAACGCGAAGGGTCAGAGGCGGGGTTTTTCCCAAGAATCGCACCACACCCTCGCCTCTGAAGTGGCGAGCTACAAACTTATTTCGCGAGCTACTTTGATTCAGGTACGGCGCGATTCTCAAGCAGGCGAACGAATTCCGTGAGATCGCCTGCACTTACGTCGGAAATTGCCCAGAACTGGAATCCGCCGCGCGACCAACGCGTCATGTTGTATCCCTGTTGCGGAGCGAGTATTTGCGGGGAGCCAGACCCGGCCGCGGCAGGCCACACATATACATTAATGAAATGTTTGCGCCGCTGGTAGACCAGCGCGGCGACTTGCCGCCCTTCAAGATAATCGAGCCGGCCGCCAACCAGCGGAAAGCCATCGCTGGCCAGGTCTTCCACCGGAGGCGAGAAATCGAGCTTCCCGTCGAACCACGGTTTCACAGTGTGCTGGTCCGTGGAGACGACATCCATCAAGTGGTTTGCTTCCAGCGAACGCACATGGCTGGTCAAAACTTCCGCCGCAAGCCGCTGCTCATTTGTAGGGCCATGCAAGCCGGGCAACAATTGCCACGCCACCACCGTGCATAGCGCGAGCACGGCGAACGCGCTCGCCCAACGCAAAAATTGAAACGCGTTCCACCAGTTGGCGGGTTCGCGAACATTTCCCGGCGATTGAACTGGAGTGGTAGCTAGCGCCGCAGCGGAACTGGCAGCGGCGGCTTGCAGCGAGGTTTGAATACGCGCGCGCAATCCCTCCGGCGCAGCAAACGCTAGCGACTCACGCTGCAGCGCCGCACGCAACGCCTGCTGCTTCTCAAGTTCCCGCGCGCATTCCGCGCAAACCTGCAAATGCGTTTCCATCTCGATGGTGCGCGACAAATCAAGCTCGCCATCCAGGTAGCCGGGAACAAAGCGCTTTGTCAGCTTGCAACTCACTTTTTTACTGCTCCTTCCCGAGCGCAGTGCTCAGCGATTGCCGCAATCTGGCCCGCGCCCGCGCCAGTCTCGACATCACCGTGCCGATGGAAACGGACGCGACGTCGGCGATTTCCTTGTACGACATTCCTTCGATCTCCCGCAGCACCAGAACTTCGCGAAACATTTCCGGCAACTCCCCGAGCGCGCGCTGCAAGGTAGCCTTGTCGGCGTTCGCCAAAACTTGCATCTCAGGGTCGTCCTCTCCAGAAAATTCCTCGCTGTGAATTTCCTCGTCAAATTCCACGGCCGGCTCCGCGGGCCGATTCTGGTGCAGCCACGTGTAACACGTATTGCGGACGATGGTCAGCAGCCATGCCCTCATGTTTCCGCCCTGGTAGCCGTCAAAAAAACGGAAAGCGCGCAAAAAAGATTCCTGCGTCACGTCTTGCGCGTCCGCGTCGTTTCGCGTCAGCCAGCGAGCGAGGTTGTACGCCGCGTCCAGATGGGGTAGGACGGCTTGCTCAAATCGTTCGCGTGCAGCTGTGCCTTGCACTCCTGTGCGTCCCGCGTTTCCTATTCGCCCACTTGTAAGACTGCCGCCGCCACTATTTTATTCCCGGCCTTGAAACATGCAATTTTCGGGGAATAAGCGCCGCCAGCACAGGTCTTACATCACGAAGGCCGCGTGCGGCAAGTTTTTCAAAAGCCGCATTCGCGGAAGGAGGAACGATAACATGGCTGACTTTATTAAAGACAATGTCAACAAAGATGGCATCGACCGGCGGGGGTTTCTGCAATGCATGGCCTGGGCGGGCACGGGCGTGCTCTACACCGTCCACGGGGGCATTCTGAAATCGCTGCCCCTGATGCAGGGCGCAGCAAACGCGCACGACATGGCAAAAATGAAGGGCGCGGATTTCAGCTTCATTCAGATCAGCGACTCGCACATCGGTTTCAGCAAGGAAGCTAATCCCGACGTCACGGCGACTCTGCAAGTTGCCGTCGATCGCATCAACAGCGCCGCCGCTCCACCCGATTTCCTGCTGCACACCGGAGATATTTCGCAGCTCTCGAAACCCTCGGAGTTCGACACCGCTGAGCAAGTCCTCAAGGGCGCGAAGGCGAGCAAGATTTTTTACGTTCCCGGCGAGCACGACGTCCTCACCGACAACGGCCAGCAATACCTGGATCGCTTCGGCAAAGACACCAAAGGAAACGGCTGGTACAGCTTCGATCACAAAGGCGCGCACTTCATCGGCCTCGTCAACGTAATGGACCTCAAAGCTGGCGGCCTCGGCTCGCTCGGCTCCGACCAACTCAAGTGGCTGCATGACGACGTGCGAAATTTAAAAAGCAGCACGCCTGTAATCGTGTTCGCACACATTCCGCTCTGGACGATTTATCCCGAATGGGGTTGGGGTACTGACGACAGCGAGCAAGCCCTCGGATATTTAAAACGTTTCGGTTCGGTCTCCGTGCTGAATGGCCACATTCACCAGATCATGCAGAAAGTCGAAGGCAACGTCACGTTCCACACCGCGCTCTCCACCGCCTTCCCGCAACCCGCACCGGGCACGGCTCCGTCACCCGGGCCCATGAAAGTGCCTGCGGATCAGTTGCGCAGCGTGCTGGGCATTTCGCATGTCAACTACGTGCAAGGCAACCACGCGCTGGCGCTTGTCGATTCAACGCTCGCGTAATTTCAAAGAATTCTCAGTTTCTATAAAAATACAAGGGAGAAATAAGATGAAAAGTATCAAATTGATTTGTGCAGTAGCGGCAATCCTGGCCACGGCGCTTGCATTAGGCGCCGCAGCCAGACCGGGCTTGGCGGGGAGCGCGAGCGATAAACCCGCAAGCATGGCCGAAATAAAAATCGACAACTTCAGTTTCGGCCCAACAACCATCACTGTTCCCGCAGGGACCACGATCACATGGAAGAACAATGACGACGTTCCTCATGTGGTGAGTAGCGATGATGGCAAGATGTTCAAATCGAAGGCGCTCGACACCGACGACAGCTTTTCATTCACCTTCACAAAACCCGGCACCTACAACTACTACTGCGCGATTCACCCGAAGATGACCGCAAAAATTGTGGTGCAGTGATGCGAGGAGCTTCCGATGAATCCGTTTGACCTGAAATCGGTGCTGCTCGCCAAACATGCGCAGCATGTGGCCCTGGTCCACTTTCCTATCGCGCTGATTTTTGTCAGCGCCGCGTTCGATCTGCTTTCGCTGCGCAAGGAAAACCTGGCACTGCTTCGAGCCGCCTACTACACGGTCATCGCGGCGGCGATCGCGGCAGTGCCAACCGTTGCAACCGGCATTCTCGCGTGGCAATTGCAATTTGAAGGCAAGACGCCACGCGGGAATCTCAAGTTGCATATGTTCCTGGCGTTTTTTTCCAGCGTCCTGATCTGGCTGGTCTGCGGGTTGCACGTCCATGAGCACCGCAAGCCAGAATCCGGTTCACCGAACCTCCGATTAGCCATTGAATTCCTGGCCGTTGCACTCACTCTATTAACCGCGCACGTCGGCGGTTTCGTCAGCGGAGTAAATGGTCCGGCGTAGTTTGGGGAAGTATCGAAAAGGTTTGCGGGCCGTATTTCTGTAGCCCGCCTCTTCAGAGGCGGGGGGTTAGATGATGCTCCGCTAAGGGCTTCAAGTCAGGGCAATGATGTCATCGCCCGTCATCCAGGCGGGGCATGCGAGCGCTAATAAAAATTTGGATGACACTTTCATCTAAACCCTCGCCTCTGAAGAGGCGAGCTACACAAAAGCACCCGCGCACGATAGGCGGAATAGTTATGCGTTGCGGGAACTACCCTCCGGCAATAGCCCCAACAATAAGAAACGGCTCCTTCCCTGAAACGATTTCCTCGGGCAAAGGCTTGTCTGGAGATTCATGCGACCAATCTTCGGAGCAGATGAAGAAGCGCAGGAAGGCGCGGCGAACTTGCGTATCGTGGTCGCGTATCGTGCCGCACAGCGCGGGATACGCTTTTTCAAGCGCATCGAGCACCGAGCACAGCGTCGCGGGGCCGGTGACCTCAACGGTCACCTCGCCCGCGACGCGCGCCAGCGTTCTCAAATGTTGCGGTAGTTCCACGCGAATCATGGCAGTGTCTGAACCTCAACGGAGAGCACAGCAGGGAGATCATGCACAATCGGCGCCCAATTATTTCCGGCGTCGGCGGAAGCGTAAACTTGCCCGCCCGTGGTGCCGAAATACACGCCGCACGAATCGAGCGAATCCACGGCCATCGCATCGCGCAACACGTTCACGAAGCAATTGCTTTGCGGCAGGCCTTTGGTCAGCGGCTCCCACTCGTTACCGCCGGTGCGGCTGCGGTAGACGCGCAATTTTCCTTCCAGCGGAAAATGTTCGGAATCGCTCTTGATGGGAACAACGTAAACGGTTTCCGGTTCGTGCGCGTGCACGTCAATCACGAATCCGAAATCCGTGGGCAAGTTGCCGCTGATTTCGTGCCAGTTATCGCCGGCGTCGTCGCTGCGCATCACGTCCCAATGTTTCTGCATAAACAATGTGTTCGGCCGCTTGGGATGCATGGCCACGTGGTGAACGCAGTGTCCCACCTCGGCGCCGGGGTCCGGTAGAAATTGCGATTTCAGGCCGCGATTGATCGGCTTCCAGCTTTTTCCGCCGTCATCCGTGCGAAACGCACCTGCCGCTGAGATCGCGATGTACATCCGAAGCGGATTGCTGGGATCGAGAATCACGGTATGCAAACACATGCCGCCCGCTCCGGGCTGCCAGCGCGGACCTGTGTCATTGCCGCGAAGACCTGGCAGCTCATTCCAGGTAATTCCTCCGTCGGCGGAACGAAACAGCGCAGCATCTTCAATTCCCGCATAAACCGCGTCGGGTTCCGTGAGTGACGGTTCCATGTGCCACACACGTTTAAATTCCCAAGGGTGTTGCGTGCCGTCATACCACTGGTGTGTCGTGAGCGGTTTCCCGGCCTCGCTTGTCGTGTCATACACAAATTTATTGCTTACGCCCTGTGGCGGCCCTCCGCCCGCGGCAGGCGCTGCGCCTGCAGGCGATCCCGGTTGCTGCCATGTCTTGCCGCCGTCATCGGAGCGTTGGATAATCTGGCCGAACCAGCCCGAAGTTTGCGACGCGTAAATCCGGTTCGGATCCGCGGGCGATCCCTTCATGTGATAAATTTCCCAGCCGGCAAAGTGCGGACCGCTGACGTCCCACTTTTCGCGCTTGCCGTCGGAGGAAAGAATAAACGCGCCCTTCTTGGTGCCGACCAATACTCGAACTTTGCTCATCTCTATCGCTCCCCTCTTATTTTGGTCCTATTGCGCTTCAAATTTCTAAACTCAGTTTTTCCATCGTGCGTCGCACCGCAAGTTTTCCATTGTGGCCCAGATTACCTTTGAAAAGGAATGAGCGAGCGCAGCCTCGCGTCGCGTAAGTAAATCCCTCCCCAGAGAAACACGCCGATATAAACCGGAAATAAAATTTCGCCGAAAAATGGATTTCCGGTGGGCAACTGGATGGCCACCGCTCCGCCCAGATAACTCGTCAGAAGAATCGCGCCAAGAATCGAAGTGGACGGAACCACGTAAAGCACTATGCACAAGAGCTCAACGATTCCCAGAGGGACCGCGAAGCTCAAAGGAAAATTGAGCTTCGCAAATGCCTCCACGACCGGCGCAGGCTTCATCATATGAATGACCGCGTCGAAAATCATGAATGCCGTGATGAGGCCGCTAATGATTCGCCCGGCCCAGATGGATTTCATTGATATCGAACCGGGAGAACCCGCGGTTTGCATAATCGGCTGTGAGGAGGCAGTCATATAATTTATTTCTCCTTCGTTTGCTTCGGAGGAAGCCCGCTACGCGGCCTGCTGGCAGTTAACCATCCAGGGAATCCCGAATCGGTCGACCAGCATGCCGAATTTCAAGGCCCAGAAAGTGGCTTGAATGGGCATGGTTACCTTGCCGCCCTTCTCCAGCGCGTGAAACAGCCGCTCCGCTTCCGCCGGATCATCCGTCTGTATCGATACGGAAAACCCTTTTGGTTCATCGAACTTGTCCAGGGGTGCATCGCTGCCCATCAAAACTGCATCCCCCACCGCGAGCCGCGCGTGCATAATCTTATTGAGCCACTCCGGCGGTACATGTTTTTCCGCCGGCGTGCCTGCGTGGGGAAGCATCGCTTCAATTTTCCCGCCCAGCGCCTTCTCATAAAACTTGAAAGCCTCTTCGCAATTCCCTTTAAACAGCAAATACGCATTTAATTGCATTGCAATCTCCCTTCCAATGAATTTCAAATTGAAAAATCAATTTCCCTTCACTAAATAGACGAATGGCGCTCAACAAAATCGACAACCGCCGGCAATTATTTTTTCTGCTTTGCCAGTTCTTTCCCTACTTCTGTGTGGAGGTCAACCGCTTCGCTCGGCGCAAAATCCTCCAGCTCGAAAAATTGGCGAACTTCGACCACGCCTTCCTGATCCTTGCCAAATGGGGCAGGTATGCGCTTGGCCCATCCCAGAGCTTCCTCCCGCGATTTCACCTTGATAATCCAGTATCCCGCGATCAATTCCTTCGTTTCGGCAAACGGCCCGTCCATGATGGTCGTTTTTCCTCCCGAGAATTTGACGCGGAACCCCTTCGAGCTCGGTTGCAGGCCTGAAAGATCGACCAGCACCCCGGCCTTCACCAACTCCTCGTTATATTTTCCCATTGCCATGAGGAGTTCCTCGCCCGGCATCTTGCCCGACTCACTATCCTTGTTCGCTTTCACAATCATCATGAATCGCATGATTAGCTCCTGTTTTTAAGTAGCGCGGGCTTCAGCCTGCGGAATTTTGAC
>DATAPT010000409.1:0-5421 GCA_036265065.1 Candidatus Acidiferrales bacterium
ACGCAAACGATTGCGCGGGATCTTGGACGGCTTGGCATGCCCGTTGTAGGAGTTCCCAAGACGATTGACAACGACCTCTCCGCTACGGAAGTTACCTTCGGTTTTGATACGGCGCTCCACGTGGCCACCGATGCCATCGACCGCCTTCACACCACGGGCGAATCGCATGGCCGCGTGATGGTCATCGAAGTCATGGGGCGCGATGCGGGCTGGATTGCGCTGCATTCCGGAATCGCCGGCGGGGCCGACGTGATTCTCATCCCGGAAATTCCCTTTACCATAGAAACGGTTTGCGAAAGATTGCGCGATCGCGCCGCCACCGGAAAAAAATTCTCCATCGTGGTCGTCGCGGAAGGCGTGAAACTGCCTCCCAACGATCCGTTCGGCAAACTTTTTCCGAAGCCGCGCCCCGGCCAGGTGGGCATTCTTGTCGGCGAGGCCATCCACGCGTCGCTCGATCAGGATGTGCGCACCACGGTGCTCGGACACATTCAGCGTGGAGGTTCGCCCAGCCCATTCGACCGCATCCTGTCCACGCGATTTGGAGTGGAAGCCGTCGAACTTGCCGCGCGCGGCGATTTCGGCCGCATGGTCTGCCTCCGCGCTGGCGAAATACAGTCAGTGCCACTCGAAGATGCGGTAGGCGAAGTGCGCCTGGTCGACCCCAAAGGAAGCATGGTGCGCGCAGCGCGCGCCGTGGGAATTACGTTCGGAGATCAAGAGTAATTACGCTGGAATAAATTTCAAAAGCAGATTTCACGGAAGAGCTAATTTGGTTTCGATCGAGAGACTAGCCGGCAGATTTTTCTTTGACCCTCGAAGGTGGCAGATAGATTGTAAAATCCATGCTTGGCTGAATCAGAACACTATGAATATCACTCTGAGCGCCTTCCTCGACCAACCCCAGTTTCTGCAATAGTGAATACCGCGCCTCCTGGACAGTTCCCACCGTAAGTCGCGCACGGTCGTGCCAAATAGTGTAGTTACCCAAAGCGCCGTCCCGACGAAAAAAATAGCCACGCAACGGATGCGTCAGCAGAACCAATCCTGCCTCAAGATTTGGAACTCCATCGAGTTGCTCGGGCGGTTTCCCTGAGTCCTTGATTTCAAGTTGCGCCGGAGCCCAGCGGGATCGAGTCTTGACTTTGAAAGTTCCATATCGAGCTTCCGTTTGATCGTATTGGCAGTCGAACTCCATCTGCGCGCGATGCCACGGCAGTTGCCAAAAATAATGCGGCACGGCGACAAATACGGAGTCCAGACAGGTGCCGAAGAACCATACAGCGTATTCTCCCGTTTGAGTGTCCCTGACGTAAGCACGGTAATTCGTTTGGCCAAAACTCCTCTTAAACCAGGGGAATATGGCGAATCGGAAATCTCGGTCGAGAAACGTAACGACGGATACCAATGCCCGACTCGATCTATCGTTCGCGGCAAGGCATACGGGTTCAAATCGAGGATGAAGGTGCTTTCGCAATTCGAGCAGATCGACCCAATATGTCACGATAGCGAAATGTTGCAGAGACGTCTCGGCGGCCAGGCCCAGCGGGGTCGGTTTTGTTAAAAGCGCTTGCGTATACCGAAGAAGTTCGGTCATCTGCGGTTTCTTGGCATTTCTGCTATTTCGTGACGAAGACATCCTAAGTGGTGAGAAATGTATCGTCAATCGCCAGGAAATGCATCTTGCCACGGGTCGTTGCCAAGCCGGGTAAAATTTCCTCTTACTGGGGTTCATTGTGCATCGCAACGATGCAAACCCGTGCTGAGATCTGAAAAAAAACGGCAGTCACGGGCAGAGCATGATTTAAGTTCCCTGCTCCGTCGTTGTTCAAATCTTCCTTGTGCCGGGCGCAATGAACGGTTTAGGATACGCAGGGCAGAAAATCATATCGAAAATTCCGCTATTAAATAATCCTGTCCGGATTACATAGGAAAAAATTCATGCGAATTGATAGTAGTGCTCGGGGCGTCTATGTCATTGCGCCCACGCCGTTTCTCGCGGATGGCAGCGTTGACGTGCCTTCCATCGATCGAATGGTTGATTTTTATCTGGAATGCGGCGCCACGGGCATCACCGTGATGGGCCAGATGGGAGAGGCGCCGAAGCTTGACGAGCAGGAAGCCGTCGAAATCGCTTCGCGCGTCATTCGCCGCTCGACGGTGCCGGTTATCGTGGGCGTCTCGGCGCCGGGCTTCGCGGCAATGCGCTCTCTTTCGCGGACGGTCATGAATGCCGGAGCCGCCGGAGTGATGATCGCGCCGCCCGTGCAACTGAGGACAGACGATCAGATAGTGACTTACTATCGTCAGGCCGCCGAGGCGATTGGCGCGGACGTGCCGTTCGTGATTCAGGACTACCCGCTTACTTTTACCGTGGTCATGACGCCGGGCGTGATTCGCCGCATCGTCAACGAAAATGCCTCCTGCGTGATGCTGAAGCACGAGGACTGGCCGGGCCTGGAAAAAATTTCGACCCTGCGCGGTTTCGAACGCGACGGATCGATGCGCCACATTTCGATTCTTTGCGGCAATGGCGGCCTTTTTCTCGACTTCGAAGTCGAGCGCGGCGCTGACGGGGCGATGACCGGGTACTGTTTTCCTGAGATGCTGGTGGATGTGGTGAGATTTAACGCGGCGGGACAGCGCGAAGCAGCGCATGAAATTTTCAACGCGCATCTTCCGCTCGTTCGCTACGAGCAGCAGGCCGGAATCGGGCTTGCGGTGCGCAAATATGTGATGATGCGCCGCGGCATACTTTCATCGGATACGCAGCGAAAACCTGCGGCGGCTCTCTCCGCTCAGGCGAAAGAAGAAGTGGAATATTTGCTTTCGCGAATCGCTCGTGTGGATAAACGCGCTGCATTGGCGCCACTGGGCGCAGCTACGAAAGCCTAGTTAATGTTATATAGCGTGCGTGGAGAGCGGGTATTTGATTCCTGTAGCGCCCGCCTTCAGGCGGGCATCTGATCGAATCCACAATGCCCGCCTGAAGGCGGGCGCTACAAAATTGCACAGAATAAAAGGAAAATTCAAAATGAATTTAGGGTTGCAAGGCAAAACGGCACTGGTACTCGGCGGCGGAGGCGGGCTCGGGCGAGCCATCGCGAAGTCGCTCGCGGCGGAAGGAGCGAAGGTCGCGGTCGCGGACATCGATCTCGCTGCGGCAGAACGCGCGGCACAGGAAATACAATCCGAAAGCGCGCCATCGTTGGCCATCGCCTGGGATCTGGCTGATCTTTCGGTGATCGGGCCAAATATTAGCGCGATTGAAAATCGCCTCGGCCCTGTCGATGTTCTTGTCAACATCACGGGCGGTCCGCCGCCAACTCCCGCGATGGGCCAGGATCCGGCTTTGTGGACCAAGCATTTTCAAGCGATGGTGGTGTCGGTGATCGCGATTACCGATCGCGTGCTGCCCGGCATGAAATCGCGCGGCTGGGGACGCATCATCACGAGCACCTCCTCGGGCGTCGTCGCGCCGATCCCCAATCTCGGCATTTCCAACGCGCTGCGTCTTTCGCTCGTCGGCTGGTCCAAAACGCTTTCTCGCGAAGTGGCGCGCGACGGCATCACCGCGAATATTGTGGTGCCCGGCCGCATCGCCACAGACCGCATCCGTTTCCTGGACGAGGCGAAAGCGAAACGCGAAGGCCGCCCGGTGGAAGTAGTCTCGGCAGAGAGCACCGGTTCGATTCCCGTCGGGCGTTACGGCAATCCGGAAGAATATGCGGACACCGTCGCTTTCCTCGCGAGCACACGCGCCTCTTACATTACCGGCTCGGTCATTCGCATCGACGGCGGCTTGATTGCCGGTGTCTGAGAACTAGCAGGTCCTTCAAGAATGAGCTTTGCGGGTCTCGGCCTCCGAGTCTGCGGGAAAAGTAATTTAATCTGTCATTCCGAGCGGAGCGAGGAATCTCTCTTTCTTTGATTTCTTATAGCTAAATCGAAGAGAGATTCCTCGCTCCGCTCGGAATGACAGAGATTGTGCCTTTTTCCTCAGTGACTTTAGCCACTGGCGCTTAGCCAATTTGGAAGCGATCCCACTGATGAGATGGGTTCACACATGATTATTGCTCGCAAGTAGCCCTCGCCGTTATAAGCTGCCGCTTGCGTGCAGGCGACAATAAAGACTGCGTTGCCTTTCGACCAGGAGAGCGAATGAACGCTGCAATGGACCAGCAAAATCTGGAGCCGGTCGCACGGCGCACCACGCGGCGCATCGCGCGGCGCCTCGCTCCCTTCCTCTTCATTCTCTACGTGTTCAATTATATTGACCGCGTAAATGTCAGCTACGCCGCGCTGCAAATGACTGGCGAACTCCATTTTTCAAACGCCGTTTTCGGTTTTGGCGCTGGCGTTTTTTTTATCGGATATTTTTTATTTCAGATCCCGCAGACGATGCTCGTCGAGTTGTGGAGCGCGCGAAAATACATAGGCGCGACACTCGTCGGATGGGGCGGCCTCGCCACGCTCACCGGCTTGATTTCCAGCGCGCATCAATTTTATTGGATACGATTTTTTCTGGGAGTGGCCGAAGCTGGTTTTTTCCCCGGCGTGATTGTCTACCTCACTCACTGGTACCGGTATGAAGATCGCGCCAAGGCCGTGGCCATGTTCATGCTCGCTATCCCGATGTCCAACCTGCTGGGCGCCGCATTCGCCGTCTTCCTGATGAAGATTCATTGGTTCGGCTACGGCGGCTGGCGATGGCTGCTGATGCTGGAAGGTTTTCCGGCCGTGCTCACCGGGCTTGCGACTTTCTTTTATTTGACCGACCGGCCCAAGGACGCGAAATGGCTGGCGGAAGATGAGCGCAACTGGATCACCACGGAACTCGAACGGGAGAAAGCCGCAAAGGCGGGCCAGGTAAAACTCAGCCTGTGGCAGTCGGTTCGTCACCCTCAAGTTCTGTTGCTCGCAGGCGCGTATTTTTGCTACATCACCAACAGCATCGGCCTCGGCGTGTGGCTGCCGAAAATTGTGCAGAGAATTTCCGGAGGCAACACGCGGGAAGTCATCATCCTTTCCGGAATCCCGTGGCTGCTTGCAATTCCCGCAATGCTCATTTCCAGCTGGCATTCGGACAAAAACCGCGAGCGTCGCTGGCACGCCGCCGTACCCATCCTCATGGTCGGCGTCGCGCTCGCGTGCAGTCAGTGGGCGGGAACGAATGTGATCTTGGCAGTGACTGCGTTCTCGGTCGCCACCATGGCTCTCTACGCGTTCCCTTCACCGTTCTGGGCGCTGCCTACACTTTTCCTCACTGGCCCCGCCGCCGCAGCCAGCATTGCGTTCATCAACTCGGTCGGAAACCTCGGCGGATTTGCCGGCCCCTACGTGATCGGATTTCTCACCGACAAAACCGGAACGTACCAGGCTGGCATTTTTTATCTAGTCGCTTCAGGCATCGTAGGGGGC
>DATAPT010000410.1:0-4848 GCA_036265065.1 Candidatus Acidiferrales bacterium
AGTTGCCGGCGCCCGACCTTTTCCTGCGCGTCTTTTTCGCGCTCGAAATGCGAAGCCGCGTGGTCTTGCGCATGCTCTCTTTGCCGCATCGCAAATCTTGTGACGTTCATGTCCAGCCTTCCTGGTGTATCCTCCGCCCACGGGTTTGGCGGAATCGTCCTTACATTTTAGATAGATCAAGCGACGGATTTCTTTTACTCTCCATCCCCTCATGGGAGGAAGCCATGCGTCGATTCAAAATGAAATTGATCGCACTCGCTGTATTGCTTGCCGTCGCATTTCCCTCTGCGACTCTGCGTGCGCAGACGCCCTCGCCGGATTTGATTCTGTTTAACGGGAAAATTATTACGGTTGATCAGAGGTTTTCCATTGCCCAGGCAGTTGCCATTCGCGGTGAGCGCATCATCGCGGTTGGCACCAGCCGGGAAATTAGCGAACTTGCCGGTTCCAACACGAAAAAAATTGATCTTAAGGGGAAATCAGTTATTCCCGGCCTGATCGACAATCATATGCACCTGCTTCGCGCGGGAACCACGTGGGCGCGAGAACTCCGCCTGGATGGAGTCGAGTCCCGCAAGCATGCGCTCGAGATGCTCAGTGCACATGCGAAAACGGTGGGGCCGGGGGAATGGGTCTATACGATCGGCGGTTGGGCTCACCAGCAGTTTGCGGACGACTCGAGACCCTTTACGCGCGACGAACTTGATAAGGCCGCTCCTAACAATCCCGTCGCTCTGCAAGAGTCTTACTACCAGATTTTTCTCAACACCCTCGGACTACAGGCACTAGGAATTAAGAAAAATACGGCCGACCCCGACGAATTTTTGAAAGGATCGATTCAGCGCGATGCCGCTGGAAATCCCAACGGTCTGGTCGGAACGGATATGCCGGCGGTCCGCCCGATTGCGGCTAAACTGCCGAAAGTTCCCGCCGGGGAGATTGAGGCCAGCACGTTGGGATTGATCAAGGACGTAAACCGCGCCGGACTGACCGCGTTCGGGGTGCCAGGATGCGATCCCGATTTACTCTCCATGTATCGCAAGTGGGAAAGTCAGAATCAGCTCAATGTACGCGTTTATTGCATAGACGGCGTGGACGGAGGATCCCCCGAGCAAGTGGACAAGAATCTGTCTCAGATCAGCAAGATCAAACTGTTTCAGGGCGACGACTATATCGACGAGATTTTTTTTGGGGAGGGGGTCTACGCGCCCCTCAGCGACCCGATGTTCTTGCTGAAATCCAATCCCAAACCGGAAGACCTTGTGCAATGGCGTCGGATAGGGATGGAAGTTGCAAAGTCCGGTCTTCCCCTGCATGTTCACGTGTCCCTGGAGAACACGATTGACGCGTTCCTTGACCAGGTCGAGGCCATCAATAAGGAATATCCGATCCACAATCTGCGTTGGGTATTTGCCCACGTCACGCAGCTGAACGAAGCAGAACTCGCCCGAATGAAAAAATTGAATATGTACGCTGCCGTCCATCCCTGGACGGTGATCAACGGCGGAATTTTTCACGAAATTTATGGAGACCGCGCTTTCGATATGCCATCGCTAAGCACGATTCAGAACAGCGGAATTCTCTGGGGGTTCGGAAGCGACGCAACAGCGGCAAACCAATATCGTCCGTTTATCACGCTGGGATTTGCGGTAACAGGGAAGATGGTGGGCGGGAAAAAAGTGATTAATGGGACAGTCAGCCGGGAGGACGCATTGATAGCCTACACTCGCAATAACGCTTTCCTCGTTTTTCAGGAAAATAATCTGGGATCGATTCAGCCGGGGAAGCTGGCCGATTTGCTGGTGCTGGACCGGGATTATCTGACCATTCCTGCAGACCAAATTAAGGATCTCAAGCCCGTAATAACCATGGTGGGAGGCAGAATTGTTTACGATGCCGGTACCCAGACTTCCTCATTGGCAAAGTAAATGTGAGCGCTTTGCGGTTCCTCGCTTCCAACGGAAACAGGATGGAAGTAGGGGCTCATTCGTTCACTGGCATGTAGTGTGCGATTCTGTAGGCATCAATGCTCTTGTCCGGAGCCAAGTTCAGTGAGGCAAAAAGAAGAAGTCGTCGCACTGATTCAGAAAGCATTCGTCGCAACCCCCTACCCGGGTGATGCTTTTCTACAAGGGTCCTTCGACGGTTGTGAACCTTACGACGAGGTTGGAGCTTTCGTAGGGCAAATGGATTGGGGCAAGCTCGGTTCCAAGATGCTGGACGCTCACTATTGCGCACTCAGCTTTTTCTCCGAGGGCGGTTTCCGCTTTTTCCTGCCAGCCTTTCTGATTGCCAACCTGCACGGAGAGCTGTTGACGGCGGATCCATTGTTGCATTTGTGTCACGGATTCGCGCCCGCTTCTGTCGAGGTTCCTGTTGGGCCAGAAATATTTCGCCGCGACTCCGGCGGGAACACCCTGCTGAACCCAAAACGCTATGGCGCGATGACATGGAGTGATTATGCGTGCCATCGTCTGTCGGTATTCACGCGAGAAGAGGCAAAAGCGATCGTCGCGTACATGATCTACAAGCGCGAACGCGATTCCAGTGGTCTCGACAAGTTGCGAATCGATGCAGCACTCAACGAGTTCTGGCTTGACCGCGCCGAAAACGCGCCTACACGCGATGCTGTGGAGGCTCACGTTCAGGAGGAGGCAAGGTTCACGGCGGCGCTTCAAGCCAAGCGGGAAGAAAAGCCATAGCGATGGCAACCGAGAAGATGCCGGAGATAGCTCGCGGGATCGCTCTTTTGGCGGAAGTTACTGGCCAGGGACCTCCGGCAGCACGGGGTGATCGAATTATCTTCAACATGAAGCTGTGGCTCAATCGCGGCGATGAGGCGCCGCTAAACACAATCCAAGCCCAGCATTTACCTGAAAAGTTGATCAGAATTGTAGCCGGAGAAAAGCTCGTGGATCATACAGCGACTTTGGGAAGACGAGAGGTAGTCGCGGGAGTTGAGCGCAGTCTGATGGGTATGAAGGCAGGAGGATATCGTAAGGTCCGGGTGAGTCCACACCTGGCATTTCGAGAAAAGGGATTGCCTGGCTTAATCCCCGAACACGCCGTGCTCGTAGTCGAAATATGGCTGCGGGAAATCCTGCCAAACAAGATACAAGAATCACTGATTTGAACCTCTCGGCGGGAGGTAGAGATTGTAACTGGAGGAAAATTCTAAGGCTATCGGTCCAATAAGAATAGAGGAGAAATAGCTATCTTGCTTGGAATTTGGGCAATAAAATAGGAATCGCCTTCCGCACAAAAAACCTTTTCATCTAATTTTTCCCCTCCTGTTTTTTTCATGTACCGCGCTGTCAGCTTTTATGACTTTTCAGGATGTGTACCAAAGCGGCATGCCCACTCACTTATTTGAATTCTTCCACTCCGGAATATCGGTATGCTGGTTGTTGACCTTCTTAGGGCAATATGCTAACTACAAGCGTCAAGGGTACTTAAAGCTAATAAATACATGTCTGTGTAAATTCGCGTCGAAATGACACCTACTTTCAATAAGTATTTTCTAATACGCGCTACGGCGAAAGCACTCTTTTTCGTCCTATTCATTTCTTTCTACATTTCCGCAGCCGTAACTGCCAGCGCGGGCCAGGCGTCCTCCGGACCGGCTCCCGTAAGAGTGGGCGGGGATGTCAAACCACCCATAAAAATTAAGGATGCGAAGCCAGTTTATCCTCCCATGGCGCGCCAAACTCGCACGCAAGGCACAGTGATTCTGGAGCTGACCATCGGCGAAGACGGAAAAGTGAAGGCCGTGAAGGTCCTCAAGTCCCTGGCGCTCCTCGATGCGGCTGCGACGGATGCCGTAAAACAGTGGGAATTCAAGCCCACAATGTTGAGCGGAAAGGCGATTGCCGTGATCATGACGACCGCTTTGAATTTTTCACTCGATTGAGAAGGTGAAGCGTGGGATCGCGACGCCCGCGGTCGGTCTGCCAATTCAAGGCAATCATTCGCGCTAACCGCCAGTTAAAAGGAGCACGATCACACGATGCTGCGTTTCCTGACATTAAATTGGCGCACTACAACGATCAAAACGCGGCTGATATTGCTCGTGCTGGTAGCCAACGTGGTCAGCCTCGGTGTGGGCTACGACGGGTTGATCCAAACACAAAAAAGCAAGGCTGCATTTGAGGATATTTATGAAAGCCGTGTTGTTTCGACCGGGTACCTGAAGGACATCGAAGGCGCCTACTCGGTTCAAATATACGGGGCCGCTGTGAAATTTGCGGATGGCCTGATCACCAGCGATCAAGCGTCAAAGCTCGTGGGAGACGCGAGGGAGAGCATCGGTCAAACATGGCCGAAGTTTGTCGCCCGCCAGAAAACCGACGTAGATAAACAACTGACAGATGCAGTAGAGGCTCTTAAAACCGGTGTGGATGCCACTCTGGACCCGCTCCAGGCGCTTCTGAAAAAGGGGGATCGTGCAGGTGTCAAGAAATTCCTCCAGGAAACTTGGTATCCGGCTGCCGACCCGCTTTCAGATCAACTCGCCCAACTTTACGATACTCTGCAAAGCGAAGGGCGAAACGATTTTGAAGACTTAACCGCTGCGTACACGCACGGCCGCAATCTACAGTTTTCGATCATAGGTATCGGCCTGGCCATTTCTCTTTTCTTGGGGTGGACCGTTCTCAGAACGGTTACACGGTCGCTTCGCCAAGTGCGCGAGCAGTTGCACGAGTTATCCGCTGGAGAAGGAGACCTGACTCGCCGCTTGCCTACAGGTAAGGACGAAGTCGGCCTGATCGCGCAAGAAGTGAACGGCCTGATGGAGAAGCTCCTCGGGCTGGTCCGCCGTGTTCAGGAGTCAGGAATTCAAGTGACCTC
>DATAPT010000411.1:0-7065 GCA_036265065.1 Candidatus Acidiferrales bacterium
GGCATGACCACGGACCGCCTGTCTAAGATCGATCCCAAGAGTGGACAGGACACCGAATACCTGATGCCACGCGACACCAACATGCGCCGCGTCTTTGCTGATGACTCCACCGTGCCCGCAACCATCTGGACCGGAAGCAACCACGGCGCAGCCATCGTAAAGATCGAACCGCTGGACTAATAAACGCGCAGCAAATCGCCCTCTCCGTCCCGAAAAACGCGAGACGGAGAGTCCTCTACGAAACCGCTTTCGTAGCGCCCGGCCGTTTTGCGGGCGGGCAGCTTTTCTGTCCTCGCAGCAATTCAAATTTATCCCCCACCGTTGCCCGCCAAAACGCAGCGCTCATTGCGTCCCCTGCTATGATGGAGCGCGATGAAGCTCACCGCGGCGGTTAATTCGGAGAATAATTCCGCAAACGCGCCGCGCCCCGCGGCTCCGGTAAAAAAATCGGCCACGCTTACCGCACTGCTCGCCGGCGTCATCGCCTTCCAATTAAACGCTTCGATGGTCGCCCCCGCCGTGCCGGAAATTGCGCGCAAGTTGCAATCCACGCCAGGAATGGTTGGCATCTCACAAACACTTTTTTTCCTCGTCGGCGGAATCGCGGGAATTGTATTGACCCGCTACAGCGATCACGCGGGGCGCAGAAAAATTCTGTTGTACTCGCTCGCCATTATGAGCATCGGAACTGTGCTGGCAATGCTGGCGCCGAATGTTGCCATCCTTTGCTTCGGACGATTGTTGCAGGGCGCGAGCGGTTCCGTTTTTCAAATTACGTATCTGATTCTTCGCGATATTTTGACGCCTAAACAATTTGGCCCCGCGCTCGGACTCGTAACCGCGATCAGCTGCGGCGTGGGCGGCGCCGACCAGTTTCTGGGTGGCATGCTTTCCGATCACTGGGGTTTTCGCTCAATTTTTTTCGTGATCCTCGTTGTCGGCATCATCGGAATTTTCTTGTCGAAGCTCTATGTTCCGGAATCCGTAGCGAGCTTGTCAGGAAGCATGGACTGGCCGGGAGCGGCGGCGCTTTCAGCCGCGTTGATTTTTGTAAATGTGGGAGTCGCGCGCGGAGGCTCGCAGGGTTGGGCAAGTCCAACCGCGCTCGCGCTTCTTGCGATAGCGGCGGCATGCTTTGTCACGTTCTGGTTTATCGAGAAGCGCAGCGGCCATCCGCTTATCAGCACCGCGCATCTGAAATCGCGCCAGATCTGGCCCATCGTCGCGACCACGCTTGCGACGCTTACCGGAATTTTTGCGGCGATTAATTTTACGGTGGTGGTCTTCAGCCAGGATTCGCATGCCGGTTACGGAATGTCGGCCACTGCATCGGCGCTGCTCTTTCTTTCACCCGCCGCGGCCATCGGAGTTTTTGCAGCGCCCGTTACGGGTTGGCTCGCGCCGCGAATGGGATGGCGCGTGGTGATGTGGATCGGATTGACGCTGAGTCTCGTCACGATGCTCGTGGCCACGCTGATGCTCGATCATAAATGGGTTGTGGTTGTGGGCTTCGCGCTGCTCGGCGTTTTTTACAATGGACTCGCACTCACGACGATCAACGGTCTTGGAGTTATTCTTTCGCCGGAAGATGCGCCGGGGTCGCTTCCCGGACTAAATGGCGCATGCTTTCAAATTGGCGCTGGGCTGGGCATCGCGCTCGTTGGGCCAGTGATCAGCTCAGGGACTTACTCCGGTTATCAGAAAGCGATGTGGATTTCGACCGCGATTGTGGTTCTGGCTCTAGTCGCATCTTTGTTCGTGCGAGGGGCCCCCGGACAACGCGAAGAAAAAATTTGAGAGAGTTTTATTGCAATCCATCTGATAAACGTGCCTTGTGGATCGCGGCTTCACATATTGCGGAAAAAGTAATTTTTGTCATCCCGTGCAAAGCGAGGGATCTGCTTTTCTTCCTGGCATCCAAGATACAGCAGATTCCTCGGGCAAACACCGCCCTTCGGAATGACAATGTGCGAGTTTTTCCGCAGACTGTTCAGCCGCGACACACGAAATGCGTTGTAGTAATTTTAGAAAAAGTTTCAGGAGAATCTAGAATGACCGATCCGAACAATAAAAGTCTTGTGGACAAAAGCGCCGTCGGCATTGGTGAACGGCAATTTCACATCAAAGTAGCGCCGGGGGAAGTTTCCACCATTGCGCTGCTGCCCGGCGATCCGTTTCGCGTGCCGCTCATTGCGGAATTTCTCAGCGACGTCCGCGAAGTCGCGCACAACCGCGAACACCGCACCATGACCGGAATGTACAAAGGGAAGAAAATCACCGCGACGTCGACCGGAATGGGCTGCCCATCGACCGCGATTGCAGTGGAAGAACTCGCGCGTGTCGGCGTGCAATCCTTTATCCGCGTGGGAAGTTCCGCCGGACTTCAGCCGCAGGTAAAACCAGGCGATTTGCTGGTCAGCGAAGGCTCGCTGCGCAATGACGGAACGACCGCCGCATACGCGCATCCCGGTTATCCCGCCGTGCCCGATCTGCGAATCACCATTGAACTCGACCGTTGCGCGCGCGCGATTGCCGCGAGAGAAGGAAAATTTGCAGTGCACACGGGCATCTCCGTTTCCGACGACGCGTTCTATGCCGAAACTCCCGCGTGGATCAGCCAGCTGAATTCGCTTGAAATTTTAAACGTGGAAATGGAAGCGTCGGCCATGTACGTGGTCGCGCGTTTGCGCGGCCTGCGCGCCGGGATGATTTGCTCATGTTCAAGTAATCTAGTTTCAGGAGCCAGCCTTTACGATAATGTCCACGAAGCTTTAAAAAACGGCTGGATGTACAGCATTGAAGCCGCGCTGGAAACCGCGGTGAATTTGGATCTCTAGAAGCGGCTCAAGAATAATCATTCCGGGTCGCGGCTTCACAGGTTGCGGAAAAAGTCCTCTTTGTCATCCCGAGCGAAGCGAGGGATCTGCTTTTCTTCTCGGCTGCCAAGAAACAGCTGATTCCTCGCTTCGCTCGGAATGACAGAAAAAATGTGTCTTTCCGCAGCCTGTTCAGCCGCGACATTCACAGCCGTGAAAAGCGAAGAGCTTTAGCCCTGAGGTTCAAAACGAAAAGTTATGAAGCTCAACCTGCATAGTCATCTCGAAGGACGCCTGCGGCCCTCCACTGCGGCTGCTCTTGCGGCCGAGGCCGGCATCGCGCAGCCCGAAGGCGGATGGGAGCAGTCATTGCAGCTGGATGGCCCGTCCAATCTCACCGTGTATTTGTCCAAAGTTGCGGCCACATATCCTTTCTTCCGCACTCCCGCGCACATCGCGCGCATTGCCTGCGAAGCAGTCGAGGACGCCGCCGCCGATGGAACCGATTATCTCGAACTGCGCTTCGGCCCCGCAACGCACGTGCGCATGGGATTCGACATGGACTCCGTGATGTCCGCCGTCTGCGATGGCATCCATGAAGGAATGAAACGCACGAAAATCCATGCCGGCGTGGTGATCGCCGCGCTGCGCCATCACGACGTGGAAACAAATATCGAAGTCGCACGCGCCGCTTGCCGGTATGCCGGAAAGGGAATTGCAGGCTTCGATCTCGCCGGCGACGAATCTCTCTACAACGACCTGTCTCAGTACGAAAAGCCTTTTGCCATCGCGCGCGCCGCAGGCCTGGGGCTGACCTGCCACGCTGCCGAAGCCGCGCCAGGCTCAGCCGCGCGCGAAGCCGTCGAGCGTTTCGGTGTCACGCGCATCGGCCACGGCGCGCATCTCGCCGAAGATATCGAATCCCTGCAATGGGTCCGCGACCGCGGAGTCGTCGTCGAATGCTGTCCCACCTCCAACTGGTACACCGGCGCCATCGCCCGCCGCTCCGACCATCCCGCCAAATATTTTCATTCGCAAAATTTAAAAATCGTTCTCGGCGATGACAATCCCATGCAAACCAAATCTTTGCTCTCAAACGAGCGCCGAGTGCTGGTTGATGAGTTAGGATTCAGCACACGGGATTTATTTAATCTGGACATGACCAGCGTTTATGCGGCGTTTATTGAGGAAGTCACCAGACAAGGCTTCATTTCACGATTGAATGGAGAAGGGTCAACCTAAGCATGTCACCAAGATAAACCCATGATTTTTAGCTTTTGAATGTGGATTTTTACCTGTAAGCATCGCGGCGGTGTTTTACAGCGAGGATAAGGATGGAATCGCTCAGGTCGTGGAAGCGGATACGGTAATCACCTGCACGAAGACGAAATTCCGGCGGTTCAATATACTGGAGGCGCTTAACGTCGCCTTCCCCTGTGGACAAATAGCGGGCAAGAATATGCAGGATGCGCGTCGCTTCAGTTTGATCAATGGAACGAAGCTGCGATTTGGCCTGATCGGTCCAAACGAGCTTTTTGTTCATATTTACTTGCCCGATTCGTGGGGATCGAGCGGGGTGCGGCCTATGCGTTCGAAATCTTCTTTGCTGAGGCCGAATTCCGAAAGCACGTTTTCATTGGGGATGGGTTGGTTGCTCTTAAGCCAATTCTTTGCACCAGCAACAGCTAGATTTTCTTCCTCGCTGATCGGTTCATCCTCAAAAGGAGCTTTTGCAAGGCTGCGGGCCGTTGGATCTAAAATGATCTCCAAAAGGTTTACCACGACTTCCACTTGGCCGGGAGCCATTCGGTCGATCAATTCGTGAGCGTGCTCTTTAGGGTCGGCCATTGGAATCTCTTGATATATTTTCACACACATGCGCGTTGATGTACCAGCATTTACCTAAGACAAAACCCTCAGCGGGCGTGCGGCGCTTCTTTACTACTGCACATTCTTCTCCAGCCAATCCATGAAAAATTTGGAAATTTCCGCGCTATTTTTTTCGGACATGAACTGGTGTCCGTTTCCGCGGATTCCTACATCTTCCAGATTCACATACTTGGTTTTCACGCCGGCCTGATTGAGCCATTTGGCTATGCAGTGGGAGTAGGGGCGGTGGTAGCTGGCTTCGCCCGAAACATCGAGGACCGGGATATTTTCCAGATGGATGAGCTTATGCGCGGGCTCTTTCTGGACGTAGCAGGGAATTAAGCCTGGGCCATCGGCTTTATCCTCGCGCAAGGGTTGCAACTCTGCCGCGTTTTTTACGGGAGGATCGTACGCTACCGGCTCATTGGTCAGTCCCCACGCGCGTCCGGGGCCCGTGGCGCCGCGTTCCGCGTTTTCGATCGGTGGAGCGATGGGCTCCGCAGCGATGATGCCCTTAACGAGGTTTGGACGTTCGTCCGCGACGAGCCAGCCGGCGGGTGCCACGCCCGAGTGCAGCAGTAGAATCACCGGTTGGTGAATCAAATCCACGAGGTCGATGATGTCATCCGCGGATAGTCGTTCCATATCCTTCGCGGATGGAGTCTGCGAATCCGTCTTGGCAAAATAATCGAAAATCGGATCGCCCATTTTGCCTTTGTTTGGGCCGTCACCGGGCCATTGTGTGTATTTCGATGACTGCGGCCAGCTGCTTTGCGGAGTCGATTGAGGCCGTCCGCCAGACCAAACCTCTTCCATTAATTCCCCTGTTCGCGGCGGCACCAATTCGCCATCGACGGCCGGCACATACGCGGAACGCCCTCGCCCGGGAAGGTCCAGCATGTAAACCGTGTAGCCTCGATTGACAAAATCATAGGCCCAGCCGGGTCGGCCATCCGGAGTTTGCAGCATGGCGACATTCGTTTGCCCGCCGCCGCCCTGCACAAAAACAATTGGGAATTTGTAACGAATCTTTTTGGGCACCCACGTTTCCACGTACATCGCCCCGCGCATCACTTTGCCGCCAGGCGTATTCACCCATTTCCCGCCCACGTAGAAATGTCCCTGCCGGGCAATGTTGGCCGTGGAAAAGGTCGGCACCGATTTCAGAGGAGGTACTACTGGAGCGTTATCGGATTTCTGTTGCGCCCAGCTCCGGGTGACAATCGCGAATGCCATGATAGATAGTGCAGTGGCCCAAATCCTGGAAACTTTCATCACACACTCCTCCGACCATTTTTTCAGAAATAAAAATTCTGAAATTCATATGTCATTTAGCGTACGAAGCAAATACATCGGGGCGTATTGAGTTGTCAAGTATTCAAAAGCTTGAATGTTTCCTTTCCTTGCGCAGCAAAATGTTGTGATCGCCCAGAAGAACGCGTGAAAATAGGGCGCTGCGGAAAATTCCAATCCTTGCAGAAGGTTTCGTAGCGCCCGCCCGTCTTTTCGGGCGGGCAGCTTTGCGCTTTCGCTCTTCATAATTCCTGATGGGTGCGATTTATCTAAGATTGGGACTATTGTTTCTGCGATGATTAAACTGAAGTCTACCCGAAAATTTTCGCTACTATTCCGTAAATACAATTCCAACGGCGGTGCGCTCTTTATCTTCCTGTGGCTCGATGCGCACCACGTACCCGCGCAGCCGCAGAGGGCTGTTAACGGACCCGTCTATGCCGGGATTATCGAGCAGCACTTGCAGTTCGGATTGCAGCTTGGGGCTGTGATCCAGATAAATCAGCGCGCCCTGCAAGCTCAAATCGCTGATTACAGTTTCTTCTTCGAAAGACTGCCCCTCATCCGTGAGGCCGGTAACACGCGCGCGAAAATGCGCGTCGCGCCGCAAGCCTTCGCGTGACGCGGGAATCACCACGTCCAGTTCCTTGTCCCCAAGGGTCATCACCATGCCCTCGGCGGCGGCCCACACATTCGCAAATCTACCGCGCGCTTGGCGCAGGATACTGTCCACCGACTTATCGGTGGAGTCCGGATCGTGATGGAAAAGAACAAGATTTTTTACGCCCACGGATTCCGCAATTTTCACGCCCTCGAGCCACGTGGAGTGCCCCCACCCTTTGCGCGTAGTGGCCAGCTGTTCGGGGCTGAATTGCGCATCGTTAATAAAAATATCGGCGCCTTCGGCCAGCTCCATAAGACTTTTGTCGAGTTTCGGATTGCCCGGCTCGTTATCCGTGGCATATACGATAGTCCCAGCGGAAGTCTCAAACCGGAAGCCGAGGCAACCCTGCGGATGATCCAGCCAGTGCGCCGTAACGCGGGCGCCCGGAACGCAGATTTGGTCTCCGCCGGTCACTTCCGTAAA
>DATAPT010000412.1:0-8230 GCA_036265065.1 Candidatus Acidiferrales bacterium
CATACAGCTCACTTACTTTACAGCTGTGAATTGCCTCGTCTCATTTGGTCAAAATTACTTTAGCCGTCGTTGTATGCTTCCAAATGCGTACCTATGACCATTTCACAAGCCCGAACGATTGCATTCGATGTATTGCTGCGCGTTACAAAACAAAACGCGTATGCCGATGATGTATTACGCGCCCTGCTCAGCGATTCCGTAAAGACCGAAGACGCCGGGCTCGCCACCGAGCTTGCGCTGGGCGTCTTGCGCTGGCAGAGGCTGCTCGATTTCCTGATCGACCGCTATTTGAAAAAGCCGGCGGATGTTACGGATGCGGAAGTGCGCATCGCGCTGCGCATGGGCTTCTACCAGCTCTACTTTCTTAGCCGCGTGCCCGCGCATGCCGCCGTCCATGAGTCGGTGGAACTGGTGAAGCGCGCAAGAAAGCGTTCCGCGGCGAATCTGGTGAACGCCATCCTGCGCAAAGCCGCGAAGGAGCGGCGTGACGATATTTCGCCACCTGATGCCGTCGCTCATCTTTTGCCAGCGGCAACTTCTCACGCCGACCGGTTGGGAATTCGATATTCGCATCCCACCTGGATGGTCGAGCGATGGATTCGAACGTACGGGGAGGAACACACCCGCGAATTGCTTCAGGCAAATAATCACGTCCCCGCCCTTTCCGGCTACCTGCTCGATCCCAAAAGAGATGAGGAAGTTCGGTCGCTTTTCCGGAATACCAAGACCACTATCCTGCCGGGAAAACTGCTGCGTGACGCATGGGTTTTAGAGGGAGGAAACCCGTCCGCGTGCGCTGCGGTTCGCGACGGTTGGATTGCGCTGCAGGATGAGGCTTCGCAGGCCGTGGCGCGGCTTCTGGCGGTCGAACCTGGACAAACCGTGCTCGATCTATGCGCGGCGCCGGGCGGCAAGACTCTGCTGCTCGCGCGCGCGGCGGGCGAGCAAGGCCGCGTCATCGCGGCCGACCTGCATGCGAACCGGGTTCGTGCTATGAAGGAGCGGTTCGAACGTGGCGGTGTTCGAAACGTGGAGACTTTTGTACTCGATGGCGCGGAAACTCTTCCGAATTCAAAACCGTTCGAACAGGGATTCGATCGCATACTGGTCGACGTTCCCTGCTCGGGGACGGGGACGCTTGCGCGGCATCCGGAAATTCGATGGAAGCTTGGGGCTGCAGACATCGGCGATTTGCATTCGCGGCAGGTGCGGTTGCTGCGAAATGCGCTGCGTCACTTGTCTGCGGGCGGAAGACTTGTGTACTCGACGTGTTCGCTCGAGCCGGAGGAGAACGAACTCGTCGTGCGCGAAGCGCTTCAGGAGGCTGGTGGCGACTTTCATACAATTGATCCTCGTATGGCGATTGAATCTGGATTGCAGGAATCCGTCGCGGTCAAAAGTGTTGTTGATGTCGAGGGGTTCTTTCGCACTTTTCCTAGTGAGCACGGGACAGACGGGTTCTTTGGAGTGGTGATCGAGCGGCAGGAACCCAAAAACTAAAGACTTAACACAGAGGACACAGAGAAAGGCCACAGAGGGCCACAGAGAGGGCTGGGCACTGTTCAAATTTATCGACCCTAAATTTAAGATTCCTTTTCCTGTTTCTTCATTGTTTCTCTGTGGTTCTCTTGTTTTTCTCTGTGTCCTCTGTGTTAAAAGTTTTTTGCCCGCATCTGGCATGGCTTCACCCTCGCGTGCTAAATTGAACGCGGTGAGCACATGAGTTTTCGTGAGCGGATTGAATGGGTATTTCGCATGGGGCTGCTGGTTTTCATCCTGGCAGCGGCAGCGTTTTTGAGCGCCATTACGGCCATGCGTTTCGCGGTGCAGGGCCGCGAAGTAAGCATGCCGAATCTTGTCGGCAAAAATTCAGGGGAAGCGCAAGCCATTCTGCAAGGGCGCGGCCTGCAATTGAAAGTGGTCGATCGCGTCTACAGTGATTTACCGATCAACACGATAGCGCGGCAGAGTCCACCGGAAGGCGAGCGCATGAAGAGTTCGCAGAATGCGCACGTGGTGCTCAGCCTTGGCCAGCAGAATATAAACGCCCCTTCGCTGACCGGTGAATCACTGCGCGTGGCCCGCATTCAATTGCTGCAAGTTGGCTTGCAGCTCGGCGAAGTCTCCGCCTTCACCTCTCCCGCGGCATTGTCCGATACGATCCTGCAGCAAACGCCAAAACCCGGTGCGCGTGCGTCAAGCCCTCGCGTAGACCTGCTTGTTGCGCAGGAAGCTCCGCCACCGGCCTACGTGATGCCCTGGCTTGTGGGAATGCCCTTGCCGGATGCGGACCGGCTGCTTACTTCTTCCGGCCTCAAACTCGCCAAGACCAACTTCGTGCCCGCCCCGCAATGGCCAAAGGGAACCGTGACCGAACAGACTCCAGCCCAGGGAACAAAAATTACCAGTGAATCGACGATTGAAATGGTTGTGGCGCAATAGTCGTTGCGCAGTAAAAGATCGCCGGCAGGAGCCGAATATTTTTTCGGATGTTGCGGTGTGGGCCGATGCGTGAATCTGGTAAGATGTCCGCGGAGAAACCGTGAATTACCCCGTTGAAATCGCTCCCTCCATACTTGCGGCTGACTTTTCTTGCCTGGGAGAAGGAATTCGCGCGGTCCAGGAGGGCGGCGCCGCGCTGCTGCATGTGGATGTGATGGATGGACATTTTGTCCCCAACATTTCGATAGGAGTTCCCGTGGTTTCCTCCCTGCATAAGGCAACCCGGCTGCCCCTCGACGTGCATCTGATGATCGAGAACCCGGAGCTGTACATTCAGGCGTTTGCGGAGGCGGGCGCCAACATGATTTCCGTGCATCAGGAAGCCACTCCACACCTGGACCGGACGCTGAGCATGATTCGTGAACATGGATGCAAGGCAGGCGCAGTTATTAATCCAGCGACGCCAGTTGCCATGCTTTCCGAAGTTTTGGACAAAGTGGATTACGTCTTAGTGATGTCCGTCAATCCGGGGTTCGGCGGACAGAAATTCATTCCTGGTGCCATTGGAAAGATTCGCGAGCTAAAACGAATTCGTGAGAGCTATAATTATGCGTTCCGGATCGAAGTGGATGGGGGAGTCGTTCCGGACAATGTTGTCGATCTGGTTCGAGCCGGAGCCGAAATTCTGGTTGCCGGAACCTCCGTATTTCATACTCCCGATGCCGCAGAAGCGGTTCGCAACATGAAACAATTGGCCGACCATGCGTTGGCACAAAAAGTTTAAGGGCAAGGTCTACGGTAATCCATGAAAAGAAAAAATTTCAAACAAGGCCAGACCGTATGTGTTGTAGCCCTCGGAGCATTTTTACTTACCGGGTGCCTCGGCAAAAAGGCAAGCACACCCGCAGCCGGAACATCCGCGGAGCCGGATAAAGTTCTTTACGAGAAGGCCACGGAAGACTTGAAGCACGGGCGTTACGTGACCGGGCGCCTGGCCTTGCAAACCGTGATCAACACTTATCCGGACAGCGAATATCTGGCCAAAGCAAAACTGGCTATCGGCGATTCTTATTTTAAAGAAGGCGGCACGGCGGGCCTGAGCAATCCATCGTCGAGTACAAAGATTTCATCACGTTCTTCCCTTTCCTGGAAGAATCCGCATATGCCCAATTGCAAGTGGCAACCGCGCATCTTCGCCAGATGGAAAAGCCGGATCGCGATCATGCCGAGGCGGTGCAAGCCGAGGCGGAATACCAGACATTCCTTGAAAAATATCCGAACAGTCCCTTGCGCCCACAGGCCGAGCAGCACTTGCGCGATGTGCAGGAGGTATTGGCGGAAGGAAATTTCAGGGTTGCGGATTTTTATTACCTGCGGGCCGCATACCGCGCCGCGGGCGCGCGACTCATCGAGCTGACCACGCGCTACCCTCTGTATAGCCAGGCGGATCAGGCCAACTGGATGCTGGGCCAGATTTATGAGAAGACCGAGCACAATGACATTGCCGCAAAGTATTACAGCAGGATTGTAAAAGATTACCCGCTCTCTTCCCTGACAGGCGACGCAAAAAATAAGCTGACGAAGTTTGGCGTTCCCGTTCCGCCGCCCGATCCAACGGCCGTGGCGCGAATGCAGCAGGAACAAAACGCCCCGCGCCCTAATATCGTGAAGCGGTCCATGGGCGTTCTGAAAAACAGTCCCGATTTTTCAGCGGCCGCACGTAGCGGTGATCCAACCATGACACCCGCCAGCGAATCCGGCGATGAAACGATAGGATTCAGCCTGCAGCCGAATGTGCCGGCCGTGGCGGGCTCCAGTATCGGAAGCACGGCAGCGGTGGAAACCATAACGCCGGGAAGCGCAAACGCGCTACCGGCTCCCACGAGCGCGACGCCCGCGGCTTCTACGGATACTTCCTCTGGAGCAGCAGCAACGGACGGGAGCGCCACGACGCCGGCAACGACAACCGCTGCGCCTGCCAATTCCAGCCAGGAATCCACCAGCAAGAAAAAAGGTGGCCTGCGTAAATTGATTCCCTTCTAATTCGTTCGTCACTTCCGCTCGTTCGATCATGCAAGTATGAACCTGCGGAATTTCCTATAGCTTGCCGGCCCGAAGGCGATTTTAAAAATCTATTTGGCTCTGTTGACATCCTCAGACAATTGCCAGGTGTGCTGTAGCCCGCCTCTTCAGAGGCGGGGTTCTAGATTTCACACATCGACCCCGCCGCCGGAGAATTTAAACCCCCGCCTCTGAAGAGGCGGGCTACAACAGCTTGAGCAACACCGGACCGAACAGAAGTTAAGGATGTCAACTGAGCCAATCCATTTCAATGAGTTTTTGGAATTGTATTTGTGCGTTTGAAGGCATCGCAGCTTCACGAGCGAACCGATCACAAAAACCGCGCTGAAATCAGCTACCTGTCCTTTCGATCAGGTCATTTTCTGGACTAGCCGATTCGGACACACTGCATTCGCAGCTGTATTGACTCACTTGAATCCCGATGTTACGAATGGTTTAGGGCATTATCTGCCTTTTCACGTTATAGGTCTTTGTGTTTCCGGTAATCGGAGGACTGCACGTGGCAAAGATTCTGGTAGCCGACGATAATAGCAACGTCCAGAAGACGGTGGCTCTCGCATTGGCCGATCTGGGCATTGAAGTAGTTGCAGTCAACAACGGTGAAGCCGCGGTAAAAAAACTTCCCGATGTGATGCCCGATCTCGTCCTCGCCGATATTTTCATGCCCGTTCGCAATGGATATGAAGTTTGCGAATACGTAAAAAAAGATTCGCGTTTCTCTCAGGTTCCCGTAGTGCTCCTGGTTGGGGCGTTCGATCCTCTCGATGAGCGCGAAGCACAGCGTGTTGGCGCCGACGGAATCCTGAAAAAGCCATTTGTCCCACCGGATCCCCTGATTGCGATGGTAAAAACTCTTCTGGATCGCAAACTTGGCGAGCGGCTGGTCACCGCCGCTGCGACCAAATCTGCTGCTTCCAAGCAAGGCCGATCCGGCGGCGTAGCGGTCGCCGATGACCATAATTCCGCGCCATCTGTGTCTGAAGAATCGCAGGAAGAAGTTGCACGGCCGTTGGCCAACCGGATTTCCTTCGGCGAAGGCAACCACCCCGTTGCGTTTTCCCAGCTTTTGGATTCCCCGGAAATGGAAATCGCCGTGTCCTCCACGCCGTTGGAGGAGAGGGCGGATAACGACCAGATTCTCACCAGCGCTCGCGATGAAGCGCTGGGCGCGCCGATTTTCTGGAAGACGGAAAATCCTGAGCAAGAAACTATGGCAGGCGACCCCGATGTTAAGTCGAATGATTCAGACGAAATTCCAGCGGTAGGATGGAGACTCGGGAACGAAGCTTTAGACACTGCCACTGAATTAAAGTCGAAAGTAGTTGAAGAAGTTGAGGAACCTTTAGAACTGGTGCTCGATGAGAAGGACTTGGCTTCCAACCAGGTTTCTACGATTGTTGAGCCCTCTGCATTGCGCCTGCAGGATGCGGCATCGCAGGCCTCCCTGAATGTGGAAGCAGCCAAAGCGACGGACCTCGCCGCCAATCCGCTGGAGTGGATGGCTTCGGTTCCTCCGCCAAAACAGGAAGAAGTCCCTGTCAGTACTCCTGAGTGGAACGCGGCTGTCCCCGAGCCAACGGACCTAATCGAAGCAAGAGAACATGAACCCCTGGAACCCGCGATTGAAGTGGCCGTTGTGGAAGTTCCCGCAGTCCACGTGGCAGCCGTTTCTCCCGATGCGGCAATCTCTTTGACGAATTCGGAAAAAGCGGTTTCTGTTGCAGAGAAATCCGTGCCGGCTGTTCGAGACTCCAACGAATTAAAAACTCATGGATCAAGTGAAGCCAACAATAAAGCAAACGGCCAGAGCACCGAAGACACGGTACGATCAATTCCCAAGCAGGAGTTGTCGGATCTGGCGGCCAGCCTGCATGCCAAGACCGGGGACTCTGTTCAGGGAGAAGTAAAGGCTACATCTGCGCATGAGGAACATTCTGCTGCGACGCAAGCAGAAGAAATCCCTGTAATTTGGCCGTCTGCTCTGCCTGATTCGAATCCTCAAGCAAAAAGCGTGGAAGACACGGCTCATTCACTGCCCATGCTCGGCTGGGCCGAACTCGCTTCGAATTTAAAATCTCCGCTGGATGAATCAAAAACGGAGAAAGCTCGCAACTCTTCGGAAATGTTGAAGCACCCTGCGGCTCCCGCTGAAGTCAGTGCACCAATCGCTATTTCGGCATTTGTACCGGCCGCTTCGAAAGCGTCTAACAGCAGCCTGGAAGATACGGCTCACTCTCTGCCGAAGCTGGATTGGGCGGACCTGGCTGCGAGTCTTCAGACAAGTCTTCCGGAAAAGTCTGTCGAAAATACAAAGTCCGCTGCCCAGCCGGTTGTTCATGCCGCAGCGGCGTTACTTGTAAACGGGTCATCCGCGCCCGATTCGCAAAAGACGACTTCGTTGGATGCATCGTCGAATCCTCAGAACAATGGCGCAAACACGCCTGAGGCAACTTCGGCTGTAACTGAATCCACATCCCTGACCGGTCCTGATCCCGCGCTTGTCGAAGCTGTCGTTCAACGCGTTTTGGACAAGATGCGCCCGCAAGTGGTGGACATTATCACCAAGGAATTTCTGCGCCCGGTTGTTCAGGCGCTTGTACATCGCGAAATCACCAAACGCTAAGATTCATTCCCTACATTTACTTTTCTTAAATCGCATTCAATGTGGCCATTTCGCCTTACATGGCATAGGGCTTCAGCCTGTGCGGGGCCGGTCCTTGCAAGGCCTAAAACCGCACAAGCTAAACAGGCTGCGGAAAAAGTCGTGTAGCACAGGCACTCCTGCCTGTGCGCTCTTGTTAACTCCAGCAAAACCCGCACAGGCAGGAGTGCCTGTGCTACTTAAAAACGCGATGTGAGCACATTTGACCGTCTGCTTGAGCGTCCGTATAGTTATTCTCTTATTCACAGGTCTGGAGAACATGCCAAGAGAAATACCCAAGGCTTACGAGCCTCAGCAGATTGAACAGAAATGGGCCAAAACATGGGCCGAAGAAAACCTGTTTCGCGCGGATGTCAACGCGCCGGGGCCGGTTTTTTCCATCGTTATTCCGCCACCCAACGTGACCGGATCGCTGCACATCGGGCACATGCTGGACCACACGGAAATCGATATCATCACGCGCTGGCGGCGCATGCAGGGCTACAACACGCTCTACCTGCCTGGAACCGATCACGCGGGGATCTCCACGCAGCGCGTGGTGGTGCGACAGTTGGCCGCGAAAGGGATCAACTACCGCGACCTGGGCCGCGAGGCATTTGAGAAAAAGGTGTGGGAGTGGAAGGCCGAGTCCGGCGGGACGATCACGAAGCAAATGCTTCAATTGGGCGAAAGCTGCGACTGGACGCGCGAGCGATTTACGCTATCGCCTAAATTGTCGCGTGCCGTCACTGAAGTTTTCGTGCGCCTGTACGAAGATGGGCTGATTTATCGCGGCCACTACATTGTGAACTGGTGCCCGCAATGCCGCACGGCGATCAGCGACCTGGAAACGGTGCACGAAGAGCGGCAGGGGCACTTGTGGCACATCCGCTACCCGATTGTGGGGACGAATGAATCCGTGGTCGTGGCCACTACGCGTCCGGAAACGATGCTCGGGGACACGGCCGTGGCCGTGCATCCGAGCGACGAACGCTACCAGCATCTGATCGGCAAAATGGTTTTTTTGCCGCTGATGAATCGCGAAATTCCCATCGTGGATGATTT
>DATAPT010000413.1:0-4644 GCA_036265065.1 Candidatus Acidiferrales bacterium
GCCCGCGCCGCTGAAATGCAAGCCAGATATAGAAGCACACAGATGGTTTGAGCAAAGCGAAGGCGAAGTTAGTTTAAGGAATATTCAGAAGTGAATCCTTACATCACATTCCGCGAAAAAGAAGTGAGATCTAAAATTTCAAATCTCAAATTTGAAATTTCAACTTTGAAAACTGGATTTTCAAATTGTAAATTTCAAATTGTAAATTTCAAATGTGAAATATTCGCGCTATACATTTACGTTGCGACTGCTTTATTGCTCACGTCGTGCGGCTACCATGTGGGAGGCACGGGCTCCCAGCTCCCGCCCGGCCTGAAAGTAATCGCTGTCCCGGCCATGAAGAATGACACGACGCGCTACCGCATCGAGCAGCGCATGACCGAGGCCGTGGTTCACGAATTCATCGCCCGCACGAAATATCGCGTCGTTTCCTCGGAGGATGGCGCGGATGCCGTGTTGCGTGGCGAAATCACCGGCTTTGAAGCGGTCCCTGCTATTTTTGACACCACGCCTACGTCGAATACCAGCACGACGAGCGTTCCGGCCGTCAACGTCACCACGGCGCGCGCCACGACCATGCTCATTTCCGTGCACATGAAAGTTCTTCTCGAGGAGCGCGACACGAAGCGAGTGCTCTACAAGAACGATAACTATCTTTTCCGCGAGCCATACGAAATTTCCACCGACCCCTCGAAATTTTTCGATGAGCAAGGGCCGGCGCTCGAACGGATGTCGCGCGATTTCGCTTCGCGTCTCGTTGCCGATGTCCTGGAGAATTTCTAATGGCTGCGCTTTCGCCGCATGAGCTTCTGGCCCGCCTCGCAAAAGGAAAGCCGATCTCCGCGATTCTGCTGGCGGGCAGCGACAGTTATTTGCGAGATCTTTGCCGGAAAAAAATTGTGGACACCTTCGTGGCCGAAGGAATGCGTGATTGGGGTATTCGAAAATTTTCCGCGGAAGATGACGATGTTTCCGAAATTCTAGGGCAGGCGCAGACCATGCCCATGCTCGCGCCGCAGCAAGTGATTTTTGTGAGTGACTCGGAAGCCTGGGAACGGCTCGAAGAAACTCGCCGCGACGCCCTCGTGAAGCAGATTTCCGAATACCTGGATAATCCCGCGCCCTACACCGTGCTTGTTTTTGAGGCCACCGCGCTCGATCAGCGCATGCGCCTCGCCAAAACTTTTTCGGAAAAAGCGGTAACGGTTTCCGTCGAGCTTTCTGCCGAGCCGGGTGAACGCGCGAAGCTCGCCGTGCCTTTGGCCATCGACATGGCCAAAGAATTGGGAGCAGATCTTGAGCATGATGCCGCGGAAGAGCTCTGCGATCTTCTGGGCGGCGAGCTTGCCTCCATTCACACCGAAGTTGAAAAACTTTCCGCTTACGCCGGCGACCGGAAAAAGATTACGCGTACGGATGTCGACCTCCTCGTAATTTCCTCGCAGAAATATGAAGTGTGGGACCTGGCCGACATGCTGGCCGAGCGCAAAGCCGCGCAAGCACTGGAATTTTTGGACAGCCTTTTGCGGGAAGGCGAAGCCGCCGTGGCTCTGCTGGGCGGACTCGCCTGGATGTATCGAAAATTACTCGAAGCGCAGGAATTGCCGCCGGGAACGAATGGTTGGCAGGCCGCCAGCCGGCTGAAAATGCGCGCGGAAGCAGCGGACCTCGCCGTGCGGCGATCTAGAAAATTTCCGAAATCGCAACTGACAAACGGCCTCGCCGCTCTCTATGAAGCCGACAACCGCCTGAAACTCGGCGGGTACAGCCAGCGCGCCGTGATGGAATTTCTGGTCACGCAGCTCGCGTCAACTTCTCCTAAGTAGGACAGGCTTCAGCCTGTCTGCCTTTCTGCGCGGTGACGAAATGGAAATGAGACAGGCTGAAGCCTGTCCTACAAAAAGCAAAAAACGCCCGGAATATTTCCGGGCGTTTTTTTTAAAATATATCGAGTTTTTCCGCTGAAGATAAACCGCCGAACTACGCCTTTGCCGCAGCGCTCAAACCATTCACGGCAAGGCTCAACCGAGACTTGTAGCGATTTCCAGTGTTCTCTTCGAGCACGCCCTTGCTGATCGCGCGATCGATCGCGGATAGTGTGGGACGTAGCAGAGGTCCAGCCGAGGCAGAATCTTTCGCGGCAATCGCCGCGCGTAATTTCTTCATCGCCGTTCGCACGCGAGTCGTATTCGCGCGATTAATTTCCGCGCGCACCGGGGACTGCTTGGCTCGCTTAATAACCGATTTCTTACGTTTTTTTACTTTTGTTGCTGCGCCCTGCGCCATTCAACTCTCCTATTTGCATTGATTGCAATGGAAATACACTAACGGAGCCGCAACTCTTTGTCAACGAACGGACGGCCTCAGTCAATTCGTCAGTGGCAAGCAGCGAGCCTCTGAGGGTAGGATAATATGATCTTTTCTCGCTGGGATTTTTCCAACCCCTCCAGTTCCAATTTCCATTCCTGCTGGTTATTTAATGCTTCCGGCAATTCAAATTCAACTCGATAGAAGGACCTCATCTGCCTGATTTGCGAACTTAGATTCAATCCGAGCGGAGTAAGCTTGCCTGATTTATCAACTAGAGCTGAGTGACCGCTGATCAGGAATGAATTGACGTACTCGGTTATTTGCGTGAGAACTGTCCCGCCAGTCTCTCGTGCAACATTCTCGAGAATCGTCGGGCCGATTAATTCTTCGGGAGATTTTCTCGCTGTTGGCATCGATTGAAATACAAAAGCATTCAACCGGATGCCAGTGTCTTCCAGGGCTTGTTCGACGAATTTGACCTTGGTATGGCTGGCGTTATCGCCGCCATCGGTAATCACGTAGATAACGTCACCCGCATGTGGGTGGTCAAACATTTTTGCCCCTTCCAGGACTGCATTCCAGAGCGCTGTTTGTCCGTAGAATGTTTTGGGATGCGAGCGCAGCCCTTCTATTTGAGGTAGCAGCGACCTTCGATCTACGGTCGGTCGAAGAACAGGGATGAATTCGCTATAAAAGAATCCCAAACCAATCGAAGTCTCCGGCGATATACCTGACACTAAGTCTTCGGCAACATCCAATGCGTATCTGTTTTGGTCTTCTGAATCAGGACCCCGCATACTGGCGCTGACATCGATGAGCAGGACCACACGAATCGGTTCCTGATTTATCGCGGCAGAGATGATCTGAATCGGTTTCTTGTGGAAGATACCTGCGAAGTTTGTACTTTCAAGCGGGGGCACCACGGATCCATCCACGGTGCTCATGCTGACTGTAACCGTCCTATGCCGGCAAATGTCCACTTGCGCCCATGAGGGCCTTGCAATAAAAGAGGCCAAGGTCAACAAAATAACGGCGCGGATATGTGCCATAACGAGTACTTTTATAGCATACTAACTAAAAATGCAATCATGATGGAATGGCCCCTACGTCTCCGGATTGTGGCTTATCTAATGTGTAGTCCTAATCTTACGTTGAATGGGATTCTGAGAGGAAGGTATAGCGGCGCCGGCGTCCCGCCTACGCCACAAAAAGATTCGTTCGGATCGAGTACGTTGTATAGTAGCGCGCATTCCAGGATTCGGGAGCCGATCTCATGTCCCTTAAAAGAATTATTTTCTCAGGATTGCAATTGGCTGTGGCGGTACTTTCTTTGGGCACGGCGGCGCCGGATGCTTTTGCGCAGGCCAAGTGGGAAAAACTTGCGCCGTTTCCGGAACCGGCAGAAGAAATTCTGGGCGTGGCGGCAGGCGGGAAAATGTACGTCTTCGCGGGGCTGATTCCATTCTGGAAGCCCAAAGGGTTGGTCTACGAATACGATCCTTCCAGCAATCAATGGACAAAGAAAAAGCCAATGGCGCTCCCATCTCATCACGTCGCGTTCACGGAATATCACGGAAAAATTTATGCGTTCGGAGGATTTGTGTACCCAACTTCCGGTCCAGCAGCGTGGGTTCCCATCAACAACGCGTGGGAATATGATCCGGCTGCCGATTCCTGGAAAGCGCTTGCGCCCATGCCGTCCAAGCGAGGCTCGCCCGTGGCTGCCGCGGTGGGCGACAAGATTTATGTAATTGGGGGAGTCAGCATTCTTCCCGGCGCCACGGAAACGGCCCTGGATTTCAAAACGCCGCAAGCTTCCGTCGGCACTGTCGAGGAATATGATCCCGCGACAAATACGTGGCGCGAGCGAAGCCCGATGCCCACGCCGCGCAACCACACCACTGCTGCCGCAGTGAACGGGAAAGTTTATGTGATCGGGGGAAGAGTCGGCGCGGCCTTCATTGGCCTCGCTTCGGACATTTCCGTCGTTGAGGAATACAATCCGGCCACGGATAAATGGAGCGCCCCACGTTCGCGCATGCCCACGGCGCGCAGCGCGCTCGGTTCCGGCGCGATTAACGGAAAAATATATGTTGCCGGGGGAGAATTTCAAGACCCGCACATGATGGCCACGTTCAAGGCAGTAGAAGCCTACGATCCCGCGAGCGATTCCTGGTCCATCATGCCGTCGATGCCCGTCAGCAGGCACGGACTCGCCGCCGGCGTGATAGGGAATCGCCTGATCCTGGTGGGTGGTGACGTGCAGTCTTCGGGATCCGGCGTCGAAGTTTCCACGGGTGAGGTCGATTCGTTGGTCATTCCCTCCGCCGATCA
>DATAPT010000414.1:0-11335 GCA_036265065.1 Candidatus Acidiferrales bacterium
TCATGTGGCATGCGCGCGATTCCGGAGCGCGGATCGTGGACGCCACTAAGGTTGTTGTGGCGGTTCATCAGAATCATGATTATTCCTATCATCCGGATGGAGAAAAGGGAGTTTGGGAGGGTGAAGAAGCCCTCAGAAATGCCGCCCTTCTAGACAATGGGCGTTTATTTCGCACGCTCCGGAACTCGACTCACATCCTGACTCACGAAGGTCTTCGGCGGAATTATCTCCATTATTGGGTGCTGGCACGAGCGAACGCATCGAGAATGCGGTCGCGTATTTGGTTTGCCGCGTTGAACTGGACACGCCCATTCCGTCATCGTTTGGGTTTGCGCAATAAAAATTCTGCACCGGCGGTTTCAGGTTCTCAAAACAACAGATCCAGAAATTAAAAGATATCGCATTGAGTTTTCCTAACGATTTTCAAATTCAACGGAAACGAATTTCTTCGGAGGCTTAAAAACCTTGAAGGTTCTAATCACCGGCCGTTTCGGATTCCTGGGTTCTTACCTCGCAATATACCTGCGCGAGCGTGGGCATGCCGTCGTTGCAATGGACTATCTGATTGGCCAGGGCAGCGAATCCAATATCGTCTGGATGGAAAAGAATGGAATCGCGATAGGATTAAGCGGAGCTTTGGTTTAATTTATGGAGGCAAACGCCAATCTCCGTGTGACTGTATTAATTGACACCTACAATCACGAGCGTTTCATCGAACGGGCCATCCTCAGCGTCCTGGACCAGGACATGCCGATGGACGATGTCGAAATTCTGGTTGTAGATGATGGATCAACCGACCGCACTCCGGAAATCGTTCAACAATTTGAACCTAAAGTGCGCTTGATCCGCAAGGCAAATGGCGGCCAGGCATCTGCCTTCAATCTCGGTTTTTCCCACGCGCGAGGGGAAATTATTGCCACGTTGGACGGCGATGATTGGTGGGCCAAGGAAAAATTACGCCGGGTTATCGAAACATTGGCATCCAACCCCGATGTTGGCATTGTGGGGCATGGATTCCATGAAGAATATTCCGACGGGCGGCCTCTCGGCCTGATTCTTCCGGGCAAACCCTATCGTTTGGATCTGACTTCCCAGGAAAACGCCGAATTATTCCGCCACCTTGCCGCATTTTTCGGTACCAGCAGGATGACCGTGCGGAAAAGTGTTTTGGATCGGATTCTGCCGGTTCCGGAAGAATTGACGATTGAGGCCGATGAATTTATTTTCACGCTTGCTCCCGCCCTGAGTTCCGCCATGATTTTGAATGAACCGCTCTGTAATTACGGAATTCATTCCGGCAATTTATATCAGTTTGGAAAGTTTGAACCGGTAAAAGCGCGGCGCAAATTGAAAGTTCTTGACGTCCTCTTACGCGAGCTTCCTCCGAGGCTGCGCCAACTCGGCGCAAGCGAAAATATCATTTCCACTTTGTTTAAAGGGACTCGCGTCGACGCAGGGCGAACGCGTCTTAGTCTGGATGGCGGTAGCCCGCTGAATGTTTTTGTTATTGAACGCGCTGCGTTTAAGGCTTCCTATCACAAAGTAACCTTGCGCTACTGGCTGTTCCAATCTTTTGTTCTACTTCAGACTTTGCTTCTTCCTCCTCGCGTATTCTATCGGCTTCGAAGATGGTACACGGAAAAAGGCCTCTCTCGATTCCGCAGCTGGACTGGAGAACCCGCGCCGGCGGTGCATGTAATAGAACGGCGACCTAGGTGATTTATTCGAGGTAACGGATGAGTGTAAGGCTATTGAAAGCCGTTTCTCATCAAGTAGGATCCATTCGCTTCAGGCGCCATGCGATTCCTGGACAAGGCAGACTCGCTGACGCCATTGGTAAATTGGCCGGATGGGTTGGTGGGAGTTGTATTGTTGCTTCACCTGTGCCTGGTGTGCAATTTGAAACGGATATGGAAGATCGTATTCAGAGGCAAATGTGGGCGGTCCTATATGAGCCGCATGTGCGCGAATGTTTAAGTGTGTTACTAAAACCAGGGGACGTTTACATTGAAGTGGGCGCCCACATTGGGTTTCATGCCGTATTTGCGGCGCATCGGATTGGGAAGGAAGGGTTAATCTTCACGTTCGAAGCCGATCCGGTCAATTTTCAGCGGTTGCGCCGGAATCTTTTACAATTCCCTTGGGCTCAGTGTATGAACGCTGCCGTGTGGGACCGAACGAGCTCGCTTATATTTGAACGCTCCTCCACCAAAGGTGAATCGGGCTGGGGAAGTGTAAGTGCCGTGCGTGATTTCCGCGCGGGCGAGCATGTGGAAATTCCGTCGGTTGCCCTTGATGATTGGTTCCGAGATTCGCAGGTCAAGCGATGGGACGCGATGAAGCTGGACGCAGAAGGATCTGAACTCGCCGTCTTGCAAGGAGCGCAATCTTCATTGGAAAAGTTTCAGCCGATTCTGGTTATGGAGATCAATAGCGTTCTTCATGACCAAAGCGGTGTTTCGCCATCAGGTGTAACGGAATTTTTGCTGGAGCGGGAATATCGCATTTTTCAGCTTGAATTTCGCCGATTGGAGCCGTGGAATCGCGGAAAGATTACAGAATTCTGCGACGTGCTCTGCGTTCCCTGCGAACGCGCAGACGAAGTTCTAAAACAGCTGGCCATAAAAGGGTTCGCCCTGGCCCGCTGAATGCTTGCAGCCCGCGGCTAAACGGAGTCGTGAATATCGATGGTTCTTCGATTATATTGGTCGTCATTTGCATTGCGGTTCTTTGCGAAATTTAATCCATTTATGACTCGGTCGCACTAAATCCGAATACCCTTAGCTTCATTGGGCTGAAACGAATATCGTGTGTAAGGAAGATTGACTGGTTTATGCGACAGTGAAATAAAAAGTTTCGGCATGCGCAGAGAGGTTCAGTGACGGCAGATACAACGGATTTAATGCGACAGGACTGGGATGACAGGGCGAGGAAGGATGCCTTTCATTACATCGCGTCCTGGCGCAAGGATTGGACTCCCGAAACTTTTTTTCAATCCGGCGAAGAAGATTACAATCGCCTGGTTGCCCCCGCATTCAGCAGGCTCGGATGGGATCCTCAGGGTCAAACGATGCTGGAACTGGGGTGTGGTGCCGGCAGGATGACGCGAAGTTTTGCCCAGCAGTTTTCGCAAGTGTATGCTTTCGATATTTCAAAAGAAATGCTGGGGCACGCAAGAGCCCTGTATCCGGAAGCGACAAATATTATCTGGACCTTGGCAAATGGAACGGATCTCTCAGATTTGGCAATTGAATCGGTAGATTTTGCGTTCAGCTACATTGTTTTACAGCACATGCCGGAGCCCTCCTTTGCGATTCTGTACATCCGCGAGATGCTTCGCGTGCTGAAGCCCGACGGCATCTTCTTATTTCAATTCAATTCAGTTCCTCAAATGACCATGAACTGGAAAGGCCGTCTTGCATGGGGAATCGTCGATTTTCCCTGGGCGCTCGGGTTTCGCAGGCTAAGCCGAGGCGTAGCTTCCCTGATGGGGCTTTCTCCGGACATGGCGGGAAAGAGCTGGCGGGGCGCATCTTTGAGCGTAAAGGCCGTTCGCGAAACAATTGAATCGGCGGGGGGTGTGGTAAAAGAAATGACTGGAGAAAATACGCCGATGACGTGGTGCAGCGGGCTGAAACCAAGGACAAACGCTAAGTGATTACCCTCGGATTTAATTACTCGCAGATGCATGATTCTTCCGCGTGCATCGCCCGCGATGGCGAACTCGTTTATGCGGTGGCCGAAGAGCGCATCAGCCGGATCAAACACGACGCCGGATTTCCGCAGCTTGCCATTCGCGCTTGTCTCGATTTTGCCGGAGTGCGTGCGGATCAGCTGGATGCAGTGTGCGCCGGTTGGCCCGCGCCAATCCGCATGATCCTCAGCGACATGAAGAGTTTTGCCAAAGGCGAATTTCCAATTAGCTACAACAATATTCTGAATGTCACGCGCACGTTTGCCAGCATGGCCCACCAGAATGGCGGATTCAATTTATTCAATTACCATTTTGGTCCCACAAAGGCGCAGATGCGATTTGTGGATCACCATCTGGCTCACGCCATCAGCGCCTATTCGTACGGCGGTTTTGACAAGGCGGCAGTGGTGGTGATGGATGGGCGCGGCGCGTGGGAAGCAAGCTCAATCTGGTATGGCCATGACGGCAGGCTCGATCATGTGCTGACGATTCCGTGGCCCAACTCGTTGGGACTCTTTTATGCGCAGTTCACGCAGTACCTGGGATTTGTCCCTAATAGCGATGAATGGAAGGTCATGGGCCTCGCGCCTTATGGAAGCCCAGGCGTGAATCTCAGTGAGTTTATTGCGCTTAACGAAGGATTATATCGCGTCAACGCGCCGCTTCTATTCGAACGCAATAATGGCACATCAGCCATAGCCAAGCGTCTTGGACCGGAGCGCACCCCGGAAAGCGAAATTGACGATAGTTTCAAGAATGTAGCCTTCGCCGTCCAGGATTCCTGCGAAGCCGCAATGCAGGCCTTAGTGAAGCTGGCGATAGAGAAGACCGGTTGCCGCAACCTGTGCCTGGCAGGGGGCGTGGCGCTGAATTCGAAAGCCAATGGAAAGATTCAAGCTTCGGGAATTGTCGACAACATTTTTGTGCAGCCTGCGGCTTCGGATGATGGAGTGGCGCTAGGCGCCGTCTACGCACCTTATTTGGATGGCGGTGGCCGCCTGCCCATGAAGCCGATGCGGCACGCCTATCTCGGCCCGGAATTTTCCGATGCCGAAATCGAAAAGGCGCTGGTCACATACAAGCTGCGAGCGATGAAGCTGGATGATGTTGCCGCAACCACTGCCGAACTCCTGGCCAATGGAAAAATTATTGGATGGTTCCAGGGGCGCATGGAGTTTGGCCCGCGCGCGTTGGGGCATCGCTCGATTCTGGCCGATCCGCGCGATCCGGAAATGAATGCCAAGGTGAATAACGCCGTGAAATTCCGGGAGTGGTGGCGCCCCTTTGCGCCATCGATGCTGAAGGAAGTGGCGGGAGAATATCTGGAATATGCTTGCGATTCTCCTTTCATGATCCTGACGAATCCGGTGCGTCCCGAAAAGCGCGATATTATTCCCTCCGTGACGCACGTGGATGGAAGCGCGCGCCCGCAAACAGTGGAAAAGGATATCAACCCGCTGTATTGGAATCTGATCAACGAATTCGGCAAGCGTACGGGCGTGCCGGTCATCATGAATACTTCCTTCAATCTGCGCGGCGAGGCGATCGTGAATACGCCCACCGACGCCATTCGCACTTTCTTCAGCTCCGGGATGGACGCGCTTGTCATCGGCTCCTACCTGGTGGAAAAGTGAATCCAGAGAAAGTGATCTTGCTGCTGGGGCGGCGAGATGAACCTGTCGATGGAGTTGCCGATTACTGCGAAAAATTGCGCGCAGCAGGTTTGAGCCATGGCCTCGAATTCGAACCAGTTTTTTTGCAATGGGCCCCAAAAGGGTGGGGAAGTGCTCTCGCGGAATTACGTGAGGCGGCAATCGATTGGCGCGACCGATGGGTTCTGCTTCAATACACAACGCTAGCGTGGTCTCGCCGGGGATTTCCCCTTCGCACACCCCGTGTTCTCGACGTTCTGAGACAGAGCGGGGCGCGGCCCGGAGTTGTTTTTCATGATTTCAGGCCGGCAAACGGTTCGGGAATCGTCGGTCGGGTCCGCGAATATTGTCAACTCACCGTATTGCGCCAGCTTTATGCGCGTTCGAGCCTTTCTATATTTACGATTCCGGTGGAGAAATTAACGTGGCTCCCACCGCAGCGTGAAAAGGCCGTATTCATCCCCGTCGGATCCAACTTCCCAGATTTCGATCGTCAAAACCAAAACGAAGGAGTAACACTTCCGGAGGTTTCCACAGTCGCGGTTTTTGGCATAACCGGCGGAAACGTGGGGACTGAAGAAGTTTGGGACATCGTTTACGCCTTGAAGGGCGTGCATTCGAGAGGCATTCAGCTGCGCCTCGCTGCGATTGGAAGAGGCTCCGAAGTATTTGAGGAGGCATTGCGTAACGCGCTGAATGGGTCCGGCATTGAACTTTCGATGCAAGGATTAATGTCCGCTGACGACCTTGTTCAGTCCCTTGCCGGGGCTCAAGTACAGTTATGTGTTCGCGGACATGTTTCCAGCAGGCGTGGCAGCGCGATCGCTGGTATTGTTTGTGGTTTACCCATTGTCGGTTATCACGGTTTGGAAACTGGGTTTCCGATTACGGAGGCTGGAACAATGTTGGTGGAAGTGCATGATCGCGACGGACTAGTGGAAGCGTTATACGAAGTTTTGAGTAATGAGAAATTATACCGGGAGTTGCGTCAACGGAGCGCGATGGCAGCTCAGAAATATTTTTCCTGGGATTCGATTGCATCCCAGTTTCGCAACGCAATATCTGCTCGTTAATCTGCTAATTCCTGCCCGATTTGCGTAAAGAAGTTGTAGCGCCGGCATCTTGCCGGCAGGGTTTTGAGTTTTATAACAATGTTTCGTTACAAAGGTCAAAACCCAACCGGCGAGACGCCGGCGCTACAAGAAAACTACAAAATTTCCATCGATACTTGCGTGTAATAGTCGCCTGCCGCTCCGATTGCCTTGCACTTTCGGCTGAAAGCGGAACAATAGTCATAAAACGCGCGCCATTCATGGAGCGGATTGGCGAATTCATCGAAGATCAGGATGGAGCCGGGCCGCAATAGTGGATCGAGCGTGGCCAGCGTGTACATCGTGGAAGAGAAAAGGTCTCCGTCACTGTGAACAATCATTCGGGAGCGCGGAGTAAAATCTTTCAGGAATGGGCGCAGCGTCTCGTTAAACCAGCCCTTCACAAATTGAATGCGCGGGTCATTGGTTTGCGGAATTACGCCCCCGACCGACATATCGCCTTTCTTGGACATTCCTGTGACGCTCACCCAATCCTCGGGAATTCCTTCAAATGAGTCGAAGCCGATAAAGCGGCTATCCGGGTGCGTATTCAGACTCGCCCACTTAAAAATCGAATCTCCATAACGAACGCCAAACTCGAGATAGTCGATCGGTTCTTGAGACAGAATTTTTGACTGCATGTCAGCGTAGAGCTCGAACCTGTGCTTAAAGTACGGGATGGGTTCATTTGCCTTCAGCCATTGATGCAGATGCGTGTTGCCGCCCAGAGCGCTCAAAAAATCACCCTGGTTTTTGAACATGGACCACGCCAGTCGCTTTCTACGTGGTTCGCTTAGCAACAGCAAGAGTTTCTTCATCTTTCCTCCGTATCAAATTCAAACAAACCGCTGGCGCTATTTCGCCAGGAGCATGAAATCTCGTTCTACCAGTTGCGCGAATCGCTCGATCTGCGCAGGCGAAATATCAGGGTCCAGCACTGAGCCAACATTTTTGCGAACCCTCGTTGCATCCCTGGACGAAAAAAGTACAAGCCCATTTGGGTTAGCATGAACCGCATAGTTTAGCATTAGCGCGGAGATTATTTCGTCCCCGGAACAATCAATCGCGAGTTGAGTTGACCAGTCTTTCACTACCTGAGGTTTAGTTTTGAGAAAGCCAGAAATCGAATTATAACTCGCGCTCAGAGCCCCATGCGTGACGGTCAGTCGATTCCTGCCGCCTTGGGGGACTTTTTCCAGATTTCGAGTGACTGCGCTGTTCTCAAATTGCAGCACATGGCAAAGTTCCGGCTGGCAATCTAGGGCGCGCAAAATATTTTCTAGTCCCGTCCCCAATCCAAAATGGCGAATCTTGCCGCTTTTCACCGCCTGAGTAAGGAATGCCCCCAGCTCGTCAGGCAATTCTTCGGATACTGTGTAATCGTGCAGTAAAAAAAAATCAACGTAATCGGTGTTGAGTTCGCGAAGGCTGGTTTCCAGGCTCGTTTGTGCAGCGCTCGCATTGAACGCGGAGTTTTTCACAAGGCCCTGCGCGCGCTTTTGGAGGAATCCGCGCGCGGCGGGCACGTACTTCACGAGCTGCCGCCCTGCTTGCATGGCAACGCGCAATGCGTTCGTACGTCGCGGCGGTTCAATTCCAAATTTGGTGGTGATCGTAATTTGCGCGCGGCGGGATTTGGCGAACTTTCCCAGAATTCCTTCGGACTCGCCATAGCCATAGTAGCGGGCAACATCAAAGTGGCGTACTCCGGCATCGAACGCCGTTTCTAGCAGCTGGAGCGCCTTCTTCTCGCCAGCGTTCGAAAGAGCGCTGCAGCCAAAACCGATAACGGGAACTCGCATGGCAATGCCCGGTATGGCGATATCCCTCATGCTTTTCCTCTTTGCAGAGCCAGTTAAAACAATTTTTGATCGTCTTTTGCCAAAACAGTCAGCCCGATTGCCATGCTGATTCTTGCACATCATGGGACACTCCTTCCACGTAACGTTGGAAGTCTTGTCGCGTTCAGGATAAAGTTACGTTGAATTTTATTGACTCGATTCGCCGCGAACGCAAGCGGGCCGGAGTCAAGGAGCAGCTTCCCTGAATGAATTTGAAATCGGTTGAATGGTTAAGATGTATCGGGTGTGGCGCTCCCCTTCGCGCAGAATACGCTTCGCCGCCTCAAAAAAGTGAATCGATCGAGGATGGACAACTGATTTGCACGTCCTGTGGGCGTGTGTTTCCCATCGTCCGCTCGATTGCCAGGTTCGTTCCCAGCGAAGATTACGCCCAAAGTTTCGGCTACCAGTGGAATTATTTCGATAAGACGCAGCTCGACAGCCACATGGGCAATGACCTGAGCCGGGAGCGTTTTTTCGCCACGACGCAATGGCCGCAAAAAATGGAAGGCCAGGTAATTCTCGAAGCGGGTTGCGGCATGGGCCGATTTACGCAGATTGCCCTGGAAACCGGAGCTGAGATCGTTTCTTTTGATCTGAGCACTGCCGTGGAAGCCAACCTTCGCAATAACGGCGATTCCAGCAGTGTTCAAATTGTGCAAGCCAGCATTTATGAAATTCCGTTAAAAAAAGAATCGTTCGACAAGGTTTTTTGCATGGGCGTTTTGCAACATTGTCCTGATGTGCGCGCCGCGTTCATGAGCTTGGTGCCTTTTCTGAAGCCTGGCGGAGAAATTGTGATCGATGTCTATCAAAAGCATACCGGCCTTTTTCCTCCGCTGAAATATTGGGCGCGCCCGTTTCTCACCTGGATGGGACCCAAAGGTGTTCATAGGTTTCTGTCGATGGTGATTCCTCCCGCCTTCTATTTGAAAAAAGCGTTGTATAAAATTCCAGTGATTGGGAAGCCGATCGGCAATCTTATTCCCATCGGCCCTATTTCCCATGCGCCGAGATTAATTTTCACGGACGAAGTGCTGGTGCAGGTGAAAATTTTGAGCGCTCTCGATATGTTTTCTCCCGTGCACGATCATCCGCAGACGCTGGACACAGTGCGCCAATGGTTTGCTGACGCAGGCCTTGTGGACGTTTACGTTGGCACAGGATTCAATGGGGTCAACGCAAGGGGAAGAAAGCCATGAATGCGCCGGAGGGCCTAGCCGCCGAAAAACTTCTGCACTCATCAGGGCAGAATTCGGGCAGTCTCGGACAGGTATCTTCCGAAACCGCAATTCCAGAGGGTGTTGCTACGGCGCGCCGGCGACGCATCCTCATTCTCGCGTCGCACGTCATTCAATATTCTTCCCCGCTGTTTCGCCGCATGGCGCAAGATCCGCGGCTCGATCTGCAAATCGCATACTGCACGCTGCAAGGCGCGACGCCCTCCATCGATCCCGAATTTGGCGTCGAAGTGAAATGGGATACTTCCGTGTTGGATGGCTATCCGTGGGTGCACTTGCCAAATCGTTCGCTCACCCCGGGGTTAGGGCGCTTCTTTGGCTTATTCAATCCCGGCGTGTGGGCTTTGATTAGGAAAAGTCATTTCGATGCCGCCATTCTTCCCGGATACTTTTATTTCACCGCATGGATTGCCATAGCAGCAGCGAAATGGAGTGGGACTCCGATCATCTTCGTGACTGATTCGCACAGTTTACGAAGCTGGAACGCGCAATCGCCGTGGAAACTGCGCTTCAAGAAGTGGCTTGTGCGGCGAATATTCTCGCTTGGGAACGCGATCATGGTCTCCTCCTCCGGCGGCGTTGAATATTTGAAGTCACTCGGATTTTCGAGCGACCGCATATTTCTAGTTCCCACAGCTGTCGATAATGACTGGTGGACGGAGCAAGCTTCCAGGGTCGACCGCGCCGCTGTCCGCGCCAGTTGGAAGATTCCTCAAGATGCGACCGTCGCTGTATTCTGCGCGAAGCTCCAGCAATGGAAAGGTCCGATGGACCTGCTCGAAGCGTTTGCGCAGGCCAACATTGCTGATTCCTACCTCGTATATGCCGGCGATGGTCCTGAAAAGGCGAATCTCGAAAGAAAGGCCGCCGAACTGGGACTTACCGACCGTGTGAAATTTTTAGGATTCGTCAACCAGTCGCAGCTTCCGGCTACCTATTGCGCATCGGATTTTTTGGTTTTGCCGTCGCTGTTCGAGCCTTTTGGCTTGGTGGTGAACGAAGCCATGCTCTGCGGCTTACCTGCAATCGTGAGTGATCGCGTCGGAGCAAAATTCGATCTCGTGCGCTCTGATGAAAACGGGTACGTGTTTCCCGCCGGGAATATCGATGCGCTGGCCGCGATTCTCCGGCAGATTCTGCAGGACCCGGCAAAGATCGCTCATATGGGCGCATCCGCGCGCCAAAGAATGAAAACGTGGTCGCCGAGCGAGTATGTGGATAGCATCGTGCGCGCGGTAAACCTGACGGCAAAAAATAGTCGTTCCTCTTAATTCCCGGAGCAAGTGAGCCTTAAGCGTTACTTTTAAGTTGCGGCGGCTTAATGCATTGGACATAGAGCGAGATCGGAACCGCGGGATTCGGGTAATCGAGAAGTTGCAGAGGCCAACTGAGAATAAATAGCGGGAGCGCCAACGCGGCGCCTTTGCGGCTCAACACAGGCTGAATAACGTTCGTCATCTTCACTAAAAGAGGTGAACCAAATCCGGCACTTGTGACGATCTGGAATCCTATCGGCTCAAGCAGCGCACGGTAACTCTCAAGTGTGTAACCGTCGCGGACGTGCCAACCCGCCGATTCATCCGGACAAACTTGTCCTTTATTGACAGGATGATCCGAAAAAGGGCAACAGAGGTGCAGCACCCCACCTTCGTGAAGCATATCGTAAAAATGTTGGATCACCAGCTTGTCTCTCGAAATGTGTTCCAGTGTTTCCGAGCAAATGATTTGATCGAATTTCTGGTTGATCCGGGGCAAATCGTAAAGATTGCAAACTTCAAACTTCAGGCGATCAGGGTCAGTTCCTAGAAATGAAAAA
>DATAPT010000415.1:0-4223 GCA_036265065.1 Candidatus Acidiferrales bacterium
CATGGACGGCACGATCATCACCGCCAATGATAAATTTCTCAAAGTACTTGGCTATACGCTGGACGAAGTCAAAGGCAAGCATCACAGCATGTTTGTGGAGGAGGATTATCGAGAAAGCACGGAGTACCGGTTATTCTGGGCAAAACTGAACCGAGGCGAATATCAGACCGCCGAATATAAACGAATTGGCAAGGGCGGGAAAGAAGCATGGATTCAAGCTTCGTATAACCCGATCCTGGACCAAAATGGCAAGCCATTCAAAGTAGTGAAGTTCGCGACCGACGTCACAGCGCAGAAAGTGGCTGCGGAAGAGTTGAAACGGAAAGTGGATAGTATTCTGATCGTTGTTTCCGCTGCAGCGCAAGGCGATCTGACTCGAAGCATCACCGTTTCAGGGAATGACGCCATCGGACAAATGGGCGAAGGGCTGTCCGGATTCTTTAAGGATCTGCGAGTCAGCATGGGAAAACTCGCCCAAAACTCGCAAGCACTATCCAGTTCCGCCGAAGAACTATCCGCCACCAGCCAGCAAATGAGTTCCAACGCCGAGGAAACTTCGGCGCAAGCCAATGTCGTTTCCGCCGGAGCCGAGCAGGTAAATTCCAATTTGCAGACTGTAGCAACCGGCACCGAGGAAATGAGCGTAACGATCAAGGACATCGCCAAAAACGCGATCGAGGCGGCAAGAGTAGCCACCACCGCCGTTAAAGTGGCAGAAGACACCAACCAAATCGTGAGCAAGCTTGGCGATTCCAGCACGGAAATCGGACAGGTCATCAAGGTCATCACTTCCATCGCCCAGCAGACGAACCTTCTGGCTTTGAACGCCACGATCGAAGCCGCCAGGGCCGGCGAAGCGGGTAAAGGCTTTGCCGTCGTTGCCAACGAGGTCAAGGAATTGGCCAAACAGACAGCCAAAGCCACCGAAGATATCAGCAGCAAAATTGAGGCGATCCAGAGCGACACCAAAAACGCCGTCGACGCCATTCAGCAGATCAGCGGCATCATTAAACAGGTCAACGACATTTCCAACACGATTGCCACTGCCGTGGAAGAGCAGAACGCCACCACGAACGAAATGGCGCGCAATGTCTCCGAAGCTGCCAGAGGCTCCGGCGAAATCAGCAAGAATATCGGCGGCGTGGCGGATGCGGCGAAAAGCACAACGCAAGGCGCGAACGATTCTCTCAAAGCCGCTCAATCCCTCGCCCAAATGTCCACGGAACTGCGCGAACTCGTGCAAAGGTTCAAGATTTAGTCGAGGCGGAATCGGTTTTAAATCGCGCAATCGGAATAAACCAGCGGCGATGGGACGCGACACGCATAGCGCCGCGTCCACGCAAGAAAGCACAAAACAGGAATGCCTCCCATTCGCATCTTGATCGTCGACGATGCCGTTGTCGTTCGCAAATCTCTGTCAGACGGGCTTTCCCATGATCCTGATTTGGAGGTGGTTGGAACGGCCAGTAATGGGCGCCTGGCTCTCGCCAAGCTTCAGACGCTTCGCGCCGACGTGATTCTCCTGGACATCGAAATGCCAGAAATGAATGGGCTCGAAGCCATTCCCGAAATCCGCAAAATCCTTCCAAAAGCTCCCATCATCATGTTCAGCACTCTGACCGAACGTGGGGCCGAAGCCACGCTCGAGGCTATTTCCCTGGGCGCGACTGACTATGTCACCAAGCCCAGTAATACGGACATGGTCTCCACATCAGCCAGCATCACCGCGGAACTGATTCCCAAAATCAGAGCACTGTGCCATTTGCCTATGGCGCCGCGCACTCCGGCCAGCGGCGCTTCCCTGCCCTTGGCAAAGGAGCCGGAGGCGGTCATTCGAACGCGCTCCACACCTTTCCGACCGGCCCGCATTCACATTGTAACCATCGGAGTTTCAACCGGTGGACCGGACGCGCTCGGAATCCTCCTCCCTTCCATCCCCGCAAAATTTCCACTGCCCATCGTCGTGGCGCAGCACATGCCTCCTGTTTTTACCGCGATGCTGGCCAAACGGCTCACGGAAAAATGTGCTGTTCCTGTTCGCGAATGCGTTTCAGGAGATGTTCTGGAGCCTGGTTGCGTCTGGATCGCGCCAGGCGACTACCACATGGTGGTGCATCGGGAAGAAAATCGCGTGGTCCTGCGGACGAATCAGGGGCCTCGCGAAAATTTTTGCCGTCCGGCCGTCGATGTGCTCTTTCGGTCGGTTGCAGAAACTTTCGGAATCAATTCTCTTGGCGTGATTCTCACCGGCATGGGGCAAGACGGCTTGAAAGGCTGCGAAGCTCTTTGCGCGGCAGGCGCCTCGGTCATTATTCAGGACGAAGCAAGCAGCGTGGTCTGGGGCATGCCGGGATTTGTGGCGCGCGCTGGCCTGGCTGAGAAAATTCTTCCCCTCAATCAAATTGCCGGCGAGATCGCCCGCCGCGCCGCTTCACAGTTTCCTCTCCAGTTGGCCCACCAACTTTGATAGGAAGGGTCAGAAGCAGATAACAATTCAAGCTATTTTACTTATCGCTTACTCCTTTTCTTCTCCTGCTTTTTCACCGCAAATTATCCATTAAAACCTGTAGATATACTAATTAGGAAATAAACATTATTTAGTAACTTCTACGGAAATTGGAAGAATGCAAATCCCGCTTTCTCATACCATAAAAACGAACCCCTTGATTTTCTTGAGCTTAAATAAATCTACAAATTCCTGGAATACGGCGACTGGAATGCATAAGAACTTTGCAAGCTTGTCTAGCAAGCTTGCCTTGTTAAATCGCTCTTCGGGGAGAGCTATTTGACCGAGTCCGCGCCGACTCAAGCGATCAATTCCCACGGGGGGAATTAATCGAAGCCAGATCTAACGGATAGATTTGGCGGTTTGAACCAGACGGTGATCTTTATTTTTGAACACGCTTTCCGTCTGAACGGAGCAGGCCATGGGTTCTCGTCAAATTATTTCTTCTGTTCCAATCCAACAGGATCAATCACAGTATTTTGCCTGCCTCCTTATATGTATTGACCGCTTCGCCTTCACGTGTTTTCCAACCCTGCCCGCAATTGCCATCGTCCAAATGAGGAGAAAAAATGCGATATACGAAAGTTGTCCCCTTCCTGTTTAGTTTTTTCCTGCTAATTACTTTTGCTTCCAAGAGAATTGCCGCCCAGACCGCCACGACAGGCGACCTGACCGGTGTGGTAACAGATCCCACCGGAGCAATCATTCCGAATGTTACGGTTCAGTTGAGAAACGTCCAGCAAGGAACAAAATTAGAAACAAAGACGAATGACTCAGGCGTGTATCGCTTTTCGCTGCTGCCGTCGGGAGCTTATGAAATAAGTATTAATGCCTCTGGATTCCAGACCATTACGGTCACGACCACCGTCAGCATCGGGCAAGTGACCGCCCAGGATATTAAACTGACGCTTGGAACATCGTCTGAAAAAATCGTGGTCACCGAACCGGCGCCGCTCGTACAAACGGAAGGCGGCAGCACTTCCGCCACTCTAAATGAAGCGCAGATTCAGACCATGCCAAACCAGGGCAATGATATGACTTACCCCTTGCTCATGACCCCCGGCGTCACGGAAAACACCCTGAGTGGATATGGAAATTACTCGGTAAACGGAATGTCCGCGACAAGCAATCTCTTCACCATAAATGGCATGGACAACAATGATCCTTACCTGAGTATTGGGAATTCCGGCGCTACTTCCTTGATGCTGGGGGAGAGCGAAGTCCAGGAAGCCACCATCGTGTCCAACGGTTACGGCGGACAATTTAACGGATTGGCGGGATCCAACGTAAACATCATTACCAGAGGCGGCACAAATCAATTTCACGGTTCAGCGACTTACTACTGGAATGGGCGCGAATTCAATGCCAATAGCTTTATCAATAATGCAAATAATGTGCCGAGATCGTTTGTAAACGCAAATCAATATGCCGCCAACGTGGGCGGGCCAATTATAAAGGACAAGCTATTCTGGTATTTCAACACGGAAGGACTGCGGCTTATTGTTCCCGCGTCCCCATCCACTCAGCTGGTGCCATCGCCGGAATTTGAGGCCGCTACAATTGTCAATCTGCAGGCAACACACCCCGCTTCCGTTCCCTATTACAATAACCTTTTCAGCATCTATGACGCCGCAAGATCAGCTCACGACGCGCTCCCCGGAAGCAATAACCTGAAGGATCCTACCGGCTGTGGCGTCGGGACCACCAATCCATTTAC
>DATAPT010000416.1:0-2728 GCA_036265065.1 Candidatus Acidiferrales bacterium
AAAGAAAGAGAGATTCCTCGCTTCGCTCGGAATGACAGATTGTTGAGTTTTTGAGCAGTCTGCTATGCTGATGATCCTGTTACGCGTTTAAGCATATCGGGATCGTTCAAATTTAGAATCACGCCTTCTTCATCGGTGGGAACTTCGAGGACATCGGCGGAGTGCGCCCAGACTACAGTGCGCGCACCCAATTCCGCTGGCGCGGCTAGCAATTCGCTAAATAGCTGTCTTGAAAAAATAACAGGATGCCCGCGCTTGCCATTGTAAGTGGGCAGAACAATTTGTTTCTTGTCCTCGTAAAATCGGTCCACCAGCTCGCTGACGAGTCGCGCGCTGACGAGTGGGTGGTCGACAGGGCACAGAACGATTCCATCCGTTTCGATACCTTCCAGGCTGCGAATGCCCGCCCAAATAGACGAAAGTTGGCCCAACTCCCAATCGGGATTTAGAACGACGAGCGACGGATCGAGCTTCGCCACAGACTGAATGGTTTCCGCGCCAGCGCCAAGCACAACGCGCGTGACGCCAATTCGCGGATGGCGCGTCACCTGCATCAAGTGTTCGAGAAAAGTCCCTTCGCGGTATGGGAGAAGTGCTTTCGGTCTTCCCATTCGGCTGGAAGCACCGGCGGAAAGGATAACGGCGGCAAGCAAACGGGGTCCTTTTTAAAAAAAACTATGATTATTCGCTATGAACGGGAGTCTGCGCGAGGTTCTCGATTTTTACGGACTTGTTCGGAATATCGTTCGCGCCTCGACGAATCGCTATTAATTCCGCGGTGATGCTGATGGCAATCTCTTCCGGCGTCAACGCCCCAATGGCAAGCCCCACGGGCGCATGAACCTTGGCAAAAGTTTCCATCGGAATGCCTTCTTTTTCGAGCGCCTTATAAACTGAAATCACCTTGCGCTTGCTGCCAATCATTCCGATATAACGCGGGGAAGTGCCGACAGCCCATCGCAGCACGTGCATGTCGTCTTTATGGCCGCGCGTAACGATCACCATGTAGGTTGAGGCCGTGGGTTTGAGCTTCTCAAATGATTCCTCAAAGCTCGTATAAATTTCCTGCGCCATGGGGAATCGTACCGCGTTGGCAAACGATTCGCGGTCATCGATGATCCCGATGCCGAAGCCCGCCGTGCTCGCCGCATTCGCGAGGGCGATCGAAACGTGCCCTCCGCCAAAAATATACAGAATCGGTTGGGGAAGTATGGGCTCCACGAAAATCTCCAGTGTGCCACCACAGATCAGGCCATTATCGTAATTCGCTTCGTTGTTCAGGCTGAAGGTCATCTTCCGGGGGGCTTCCGCCTGCATCACTTCTTTAGCAGCGGCCCAGACCTCGGCCTCCACGCACCCGCCGCCAATCGTGCCCGCGATGGACCCATCTTCGCGCACCAGCATGCGCGAGCTTTCAAAACTGGGAATCGAGCCGTTGGTATGGACAATCGTAGCCAGCGCTCCACGATTTCCGGAGCGTCGCAGCTTGATGACTTCTTCAAACAGGTCCATAGAGTCCGTTTCGACAGCTGTTACGGCAAAAAGTTTACCGCATGCATTGATTTTACTAGAGTACGGCGAGGGTGCGTGTGTGTCAACAATCGCGGTCACGAGTGGCACGGAAGTCTATAGTGTGAGAAAATGAAAGAGAAATAAAAGAGAAGGACGGGGCCATGAGCACATCTGTTGGTAAAAATGTGACGCTGACAAAGCCAGACGATTTCGGCAAGCTTTTGCAGGACGAAGGAATTATCTTCACGCAACTGGATAAGGCTGTGAACTGGGCGCGCAAGAGTTCGATCTGGCCGCTGGGATTTGGCTTGGCCTGCTGCGCGATTGAAATGATGTCCATGGCGGCGTCGCGCTTTGACGTGGCGCGGTTTGGCTCGGAAGTGTTTCGTCCATCGCCGCGCCAGGCTGATCTGATGATCATCGCTGGGCGCGTTTCGCAGAAGATGGCTCCTGTGATCAAGCAGCTCCATGCGCAAATGCCTGAGCCCAAGTGGGTGATTTCGATGGGCGCGTGCGCGACTTCCGGCGGCGTCTTCAACAATTACGCCATCGTGCAGGGCGTCAACCAGGTGATTCCTGTCGACATTTACGTTCCTGGATGCCCGCCACGGCCTGAGGCTTTGCTCTACGCGATTCTGCAACTCCAGGAAAAAATCACCAACGAACGCGGCAGCTTCAAGCGCGCGCTCAACATCGCTTAACTTTATTTTTAAAATTATTTTCTTCGTTGGGCTACATGCCTTCACTGTTGAATTTCGGAAAAAACTTAACACAGAGGACACAGAGAAAAGGCGGAGCTACACAGAGAGATTGTTGTTTAGTGGTGAGGGTGTGTGAACCAGCCTACGCCAACGCGGAGTTGAAGCGTGTTTATGCCGGGATTGATGGCGTTCAGGCCTGCATTGGAAATGTGCTGGAAGCGCAGTTCCGCCGTCCACGTTAATTTCTTTGTCGGGTAGTGCACCCCAAAAGCTGCGGAAGGGGTGAAATTTATGCGCGAAGTTCCGGCTGGGACTTGCGTGTTGGTGAAGAGAACCCCGCCGTCCAGATCCACGTAGGGCACAAACCGTCCGTGCGTATCAAAATTCCAGATTAATGCGAATGGGTCTATGGCGGCGCCATAGGCCGTGCCTGTGGGCTGGAAGACAACGAAGACTGGAATTGCATCGACGGCGTACTCGAAACGCCCGCGCATGAATTTCGGGCCTATGGGGTC
>DATAPT010000417.1:0-5068 GCA_036265065.1 Candidatus Acidiferrales bacterium
CAGCGATGGCTAGTCCAAAGCTGCTTCTCTTTTTTTATGCACATTTCATGCCGTAAAGTTGTAACACTCCCGTAATAAAGGCACTTTTACTGCCTGAAAACGACATGCAGGCCCCCGCGCCAGTTTTCGGCAAGGGCCACGCGGAAGAGTTCGATTTCCGGGGATAAGTATCGTAATACGATATCTATAGAGGAATGGAAGCGAAACCCGGGCGAGACGAGGTACAGAAGCGGCGGTTTTGCGTTTAAAGGAACTTCGGAGAAATATCCGAATCGACAAAAATCGTCCTGGCGGTGATGGAAGCGCACGCGCAGCCAATAATCCACCGCCTGCATCACCAGTTGGATATCTTCGGAGGCTTTCAGTTCAATGACGGCGAGCCGACCGTCGCGCGTAACCCCTAGCAAGTCGATGATTCCGCGTTCGCTGGCAGAAAACGCCGGGACTTGCGCGTAAATAACCCGCTGGTCCAGCCGCGCATCGATGCGGCCAGGGTCGGCGGCAACCATGGTTTCGAGCCAGCGCTCCGGTTGGCCGCGATAGAGACGATGCTTGACGTCCGAGGCCAGCGGATGACGGTGCGTTTCCAGTTGGCGGACTAGCGCTTCGAGGCTACCCCATTTTTCAGGCGTTAGCACATTTTGATGATCCCCGAGGCCGTACCACATGGCGCCATTCCGCCAGCGTGCGAATTCCAGCCCACGAAAACGCAGGGTTACGTCCTGGCTTCCCGCGACTACGCCCAGGCGAATGGCGTCCGGCGCAAGGCGTCGAATGCGCTCCGCCACCGGCATGGCGGCGGCGATGGCCTGTTCCATTTCGCGGCGCGGAACAATCCACGAGGCCAGGTTGCCGGCGTCCGAACGAGCGATGCGGCGCACGCGCCAGTACAACGGCTCATACTCATACAACTCGACTTCGTTGGGCAGCGCGAGGGCAGCCATGCGATGCGCCGTGGTGAAGGAAGATCCCTTGGGCACAAACAGGCGCAATCCGTGAACCGAATATCGCCGCGCACGGTCACGTGCATGCTGCAGCCAGATCAAGCCAAAAGTAAGCATTCCATCGATCGTCGCGGCGTCCTCGGTCGGCGACGCGCCGAGGACAGCATATGCGGTTGAGCCTTGGCGCACGATGCAGCGCGTGTAAGAACCGGAAATGGAATGGTGAAGATCGGCGGAAATGGCTAGCGATTCAACGACTTCATCGGGAAAATGGTCGGTCAAAATTCGGCGAAACCTGATGGAAAACTGTTCGCGTTCAATGCGATGCTGCTCGCGCGGCCCTGCGGTGGCCACAAATTCCAGCTGCGCATTTCTCGAAAACCCAAAGCGGCTGACTTCCAGCACGACGCGGTCGCTGGATTGTGCGGCAACACTCAACACACGGCGAACGAGGGATTGCTGCGGGCTCCACAAATGCAGCAAGGCGGTGTCTCCCTGCGCGCTGACGTCGTATTGCAATGCGGCCAGCCCGGGCAATTTTTCGCCGTTTTCGCGGACTTCGGGCGCGCCGATGGCGCACAGCCCATCGAGTGCCCGGCGTAAATCCGCGGCTAATTCCATTGGCGCGCATTATTAAATAGGCAGGGGAAAAGGGGAAGTCATTTTTCGTGACAAGCTGCTGTAGCCCGCCTCTGAAGAGGCGGGCTACAGCAGCTTCGCGGCTTAAGAGGCCGCGAAAAAAAATCGCACCTGTCATTCCGAAGGGCGGTGTTTGCCCGAGGAATCTGCTGTTTCTTGGAAGCCGAGAAGGAAAGCATATCCCTCGCTTCGCTCGGGATGACAAAAGGTCCTTTTTCCGCAGCGCGTTTAGCGGCAAACCGCAAAAATATTTAAGAAATTGTTTTTATTTAAATTCGAGGCCGCTTACGACGATCGACGGAAAAACCTGGTCCCACTGCGGAGGAATATGCTCGTAGGGAATCTGAACGTCTCTCTGCTGGCCGGGCATGAATGGGGGAGCGGTCGAAAGAAAGAGGCGCTGCTTATCGCGAAGAATGACCTGATGAAAAGGATCATGAAATTCCACGGTGATTTCGATCTGGTGAATTTTTTTGTCGCCGCCGTTTTCCACTGTGCAGAAAACATAGGTCACTTCCTGGTTCAGGAAATTCGCCGCGCGGCTCATCTTCGGTTCCAGAAAATGAATTTGCGGAGCATATGTTTTTGCATCGGGGTTGAAGGTCACCGGTTTGTCATCTTCCGAAATGGCGGGCGCGGCATAGCGGCTGTAGAGCATGGCTCCGCTTACAAGTATGGCGACGATAACAATTCCGATGAGAAATGCGACCGGCAACCGGCTGCGTTCTTCTGTGGGGATCAAATCGGAAATCCTCCTGATTCTTTTTCGTTCCAGATTCGCCGTCCGAAATGTCACACGTGCATTCTGGGTGCTCGGGCTTCTCTCAGCTTAGCCAGCCGCTGTAGCCCGCCTCTGAAGAGGCGGGCTACAGCAGGATTCAACCTGCGCGACGCAAAATTTTCTTAGCGGCCCACAGCGATCCGTTCGATCAACGGAAAGGGCAGCCCGGCCTTTTCCATGCGCTTCTGGACAGCAGCAATATCATACGGAACGCGCCAAAATTCAACGATGTGATGCTCCAGGTCCGCGATGGCAAAAGCGGCTCGCGGATCCCCATCTCTCGGCTGGCCGATAGAGCCCGGGTTCAGCAAATATCGCGTGCCAGTTTCCATTCGCAGCGCGCCAAAATTCGCTCCGTGATCGGGACGCAGTTGGATCATTCCAATCTGGCCCGCGCGATAAGAAAAGCCGCCTTGATAGTGCGTATGCCCGAAAAATGTGACGTCGGTGGGCGATTCCATGAGCCCGCCCATGGCTTGTCCGGGAACGAAGACATATTCGTCCTCATCTTCGTACGATCCGTGCACCATGGTAATGCCGTCCGGGGATATGGGGCCGGCGGGCAATTGCGAAATATAATCCAGATTGGCGGGCTCCATTTGCGTGCGCGTCCATTGCGCCGCGACTCGTGCAATGGGATTAAAATCTTCGAGGTCGGTAATGCCCGCGACCGCTTTGTCGTGATTGCCCCGGATGATAGTGGGTGCAAATTTTTTGATGAAGTCCGTCACTTCGTTCGGATCAGGGCCGTAGTCCACCAGATCGCCCAGGCAAAACGCGTGATCCCACCGCCCTTCTACGGCGGCGAGGCAGGCGTCGAGCGCAGTGATATTGGCATGAATATCGCTAAGGATGAGATATCGCATGGTTGATAAATGATCCGATCCACTCCCTCGATTCGCACCGATTATAGACGAAATTCAAAATTGCGCATGTGCAGCTTGGAAATAGATCAGGAACCCGTTTCCAGTAAGCAGGAACATAACACTGCCCGCCCGAAATGACGGGTGGCTTCTACCAGAGCAAAAGTCTCAGCTGATTGTCATCACTGATCATCGTCTCGTATCGAACGGCATGCAAACAAGATTTTTCTTTTCATCGATTCGAGCCGCAAAGTACACAGCCCTGCCAACACATCTTTCTTCACCCGCCGTTGTCGTGTTAGGATTTCGCGGGAGACCCAACCATGCGAAATCGTCGAAAGAACAATACACCTTCGGTGAAGGCTGAAGCGAACTTGAGCCGCCGCACACTGCTGCAGCGTGCTGGATGGACCGCTGCCGCGCTCGCCGTGCCGAGCGGAATGTTCGCCGCTGATGCTGGAATCAGCCCCGTGATGGCCAAGCTCAGCGCTTATATGGCCGAAGCCGGTGGCCGCGCGCTCCCCGATGAAGTGATTGAGAAGGCCAAGCACCATATCCTGGACACGTTTGCCGCCATGATTTCCGGATCGGACCTGCCGCCGGCACGCGCCGCGTTTGCCTACGCGCGCGATTTTAATACGGACAAAACTTCGACGATCGTCGCATCAAAGATGACTTCCAGCCCGCCGGAAGCGGCGTTCATCAACGGCATGCTGGCGCATTCGGATGAGACAGACGACTCGAACGAATTCTCGCAATCGCATCCGGGCTGCGCGGTTGTGCCCGCGACGCTTGCGGCGGGAGAAAAATTTGGGATCGACGGAACGCGCTTCTTGCGCGCCGTGACGCTCGGTTACGACATTGGCCCGCGCATGACTATCAGCTTTGGCGCGCTCGATTTCCGCAACCACAGCCACAAGAGCACGCACGCCATCTCCAGCGTGTTCGGCGCGGCGTCCGCAGCGGGCTGCGCGGCGGACTTGAACGCGCAGCAGATGCGCTGGCTGCTAGACTACACTTCGCAGCAATCCTCGGGCATCGGCGCATGGAATCGCGATACCGAGCACATCGAAAAAGCATTCGTGTTTGCTGGGATGAGCGCGCGCAACGGAGTCACTTCAGCGCTCGTCGTGCATGCCGGGTTTGACGGCCTTGACGATATTTTCTCGGGCGTGGACAATTATTTTGACGCCTACGCGCCCACGGCCAACAAAGAGGAACTTGTCTCGCAGCTCGGCGAGCGCTACGAAATTGCGCGCACGAACATCAAGAAATGGACTGTCGGTTCGCCGATTCAGGCGCCGCTCGATTGCCTGTACAATATTTTGCAAAAGCATCCCGTCAATCCCAACGATGTGAAGACAATTGTTGTGCGCGAGGCCAATAGCGAAGCGCGCGTTGTCGACAACCGCGAGATGCCGGACATCTGCCTGCAGCACATGGTGGCGGTGATGATCCTCGATAAGACCGCGTCGTTCAAAGCCGCGCATGACAAGCCGCGCATGAAGGATCCGGCTGTGCTTGCCGTTCGCGCCAAGGTGCAGCTCGTGCCCGACGCAGAGCTCGAGAAAATGGAGCCCGCGCGCCAGGCCATCGTCGAGATCACCATGAACGACGGAACAAAATTGTCCGAGCACGTCGCCGACGTGCGCGGCACCGTCGACAACCCGATGACCCGCGAAGAAGTCGTTCAGAAATGCCGCGACCTCGTCGAGCCGGTCCTCGGCAAAGCAAACTGCACCACGCTGATCGATAAAATTATGGGCCTGGAAAAAGTGAAGGACATCCGGGAATTACGGAGTGTGTTGCAGAAGAGCTAATCGAAGAATTCAATCAATAGC
>DATAPT010000418.1:0-3498 GCA_036265065.1 Candidatus Acidiferrales bacterium
CCGGCCTCGGAACATTCGGCTATGACGATGAAGGTGTTCCCGCGCAGTGCACGCCGATTATTTCTGACGGCTTGTTCACCGGCTACTTGTCCAATCGCGAAACCGCAATTTCCATCGGCCAGAAAACTTCCGGCGGCACGATGCGCACGGAATCCTGGAACCGCCTGCCGATCATCCGCATGACAAATATCAGCCTGCTTCCCGGCACTTGGCGCTTCGACGATTTGATCGCAGCCACGGATGACGGCGTGTACATGGAAACGAATCGCTCCTGGTCCATCGATGACCGCCGCTATCAATTTCAATTTTCCACGGAAATTGCCTGGGAAATAAAAGGCGGCAAAAAAACGCGCATGCTGAAAAATCCCAGCTACAGCGGTATCACCACGGAATTCTGGAATAGCTGCGACGCAATTTGTTCGCGCGAAGATTGGACCCTGTGGGGCACGCCGAATTGCGGCAAGGGCCAGCCCATGCAAACCATGGGCACAGGCCACGGGGCAGCCCCGGCGCGCTTCCGCGATATAAAATTGGGCGCCGCATTCGCAAAATAGTTTTGGTTTGAAGTGGCGCGGGCTAAACAGGCTGCGGAAAAAGTCAATTCGATGTGGGGTTTAGTAGCACAGGCACTCCTGCCTGTGTGGGTTTTGCTGGAGTTAACAAGAGCGCACAGGCATGAGTGCCTGTGCTACACGACTTTTTCCGCAGCCTGTAAAGCCTATGCCACGTCTCTCTGCATCCATTTCAACGATATTTTTCGATTATTAAATCTGGAACGGTTTACGCCAACATGCCAGGGTTCTTCAAATATTTCTCTACAATGGCGTCGGCGGTGCGATAGGTCAGCGCTAGAATTGTGGGCGTGGGATTTGACGAGCCTGAATTGGGGAATGTGGATGCGCCGAGAACGAAAAGATTGGAAGCGTCCCAGTGCTGGCCGTAAGTGTTTACGACGCCGCGATCCGGGGACGTGGCCATCATCGTGCCACCCTGGATGTGCGTGGACTGGTAGCGCGTGACGTCATAATCTCCGTAAGGGGGTGCGGCATTCACTTCTTTCGCGCCCATGGCGCGCGCGATTTCCACCATCTTCGCATTCATGAACTCAACCATTTTGCGTTCGTTGTCCTGCCAATTGATCGTCATGCGCAGCAGCGGATCGCCCAGCGGATTTTTGTACGTTGGGTCGAGATCAAAGCGATTGCCGCGGTAGGGAATTTGCTCGCCGGCAAAAGAGACTACGCCCGTATTGTCATACCACTCGATGGCCGCTTTCTTCCAGGCGGCGCCCCAGCGCGGCAGCTTCAATGAGTTCGGAACATTTCCAAATGTGGAAAGCGGCTGCGTGCCGACGCTCATGGCGCCAATCATTCCGCCGCGAATGAATTGAAGATTGCCGTGATCAAAAACGTCCGCGTCGAAATCGGAGATGCGCACGCCCGTGCCGCCTCCGCCCATGAAGCGGTTGAGCGGCTTTGGCAGAAAGGCCTGCACGCCAAACGCGACTTGATGCGTGAGATTTTTTCCGAGCGTGCCTTTGTCGGTTGCGGGAGCATAGGGCGTGCCGATGCCTGATAAAAACAGCAAGTGATTGTTGCCGAGAGTGAATGTCGAAAGAAAAATGAGATCGGCGGGCTGAAAAATTTCTTCGCCCGACTGATCGATGTAAGTCACGCCGCGCGCCTTGCCGCCTTTTTCGGTTGTGTCGTGAACAATTCTGCGGACCGTCGCGCCTGTGCGCAGCGTAACGGATTTCCTATTTTTTAGTACGGGCATCAGGACGCTGGTGGGCTGCGCCTTCGCGCCAATCATGCAGGGAGTGCGCTCGCAATATCCGCAGAACGAACACGCGGGGCGCGAGACGCCTTCCGGATTGGTGTAATCGCGGCTGGTGACGGCGGTGGCGTTGTTGAATGGATGATAGCCGAGGCTTTTTGCGCTGTTGCGAAACAGGTCGGAAAAATAGGGAGTGGGAGTTGGCGGCATGGGATATTCCGAGCTGCGCCACCCCTCAAAAATATTTCCGCCCTCGATTTTTTTCCCGTTCAGATTTCCGGCTTTGCCCGAGACGCCGACCTCGCGCTCGGAACGCGCGTAGTAGAATTCCATCTCGTCGTACGTGACGCCCCAATCCTGCATGGAGCTGTCTTCCGGCAATTTTCTTTCGCCGTAGCGCGCGACGGTGGAGGAATGCAGCGTGAAACAATCGGGCTGCAGGCGCGGGTAAACCGCTCCCCAGTGTTCGCCTGTGCCGCCAATTCCGGAGCCGGGAAGGAACGCGCCGTACTGGCGTACGGGTAGCGCGCGGGCACTATCACGATGGCGCATGGTGGGAGTTTCGCGGGTCGGGTCCTGCATCATGTGCATGCGCACAAAAAAATCCAGCTCGTCCATGCCTTTGATGTAGTCCGGGCGGCGATCAGGGCCGCGCTCCAGAATCACGATCGATGCGGGCGTGCGCGCGGACAATTCTTTGGCCATCAGCAGGCCGGTCCAGCCGCCGCCGATAATCAGAACGTCTGTGGAGGGCAGCGTTTTCATGATTTCAGATCCTCGTCTTCGCTGGGGCGAACTTTACGTCCGATGGATTGCTCGAGCGAAAGAGCCTTGGGGCGGAACGCTTCGCCGTAGTGCTTCGTGACGTCGTCAACGTTGCTCATGCGCGGGCCGGGAAAACCGACGAGCTGCCAGCCGACCATATCAATGTTGCCGCCGTGAACGGGATCGCTGAACATTCCTTCGATGGTGTTCTGGCGCAGCACGGCAAAAAAATGAGTGTTCTCGATTTGCTGTAATTTTTTGTCCTGCTCTTCGGAAGAAAGTTTTTCAAAACCGTTTAAGCCCTTGAGTCCCTCGCGATACGTTTCGCTCGGCGTGGCCTGGCCCTGGTATCCGAATTCGCGCGTCGCTTTTTCGTCGAACGGACCTTGCGAGTAGCGGTAGCGATCGTGCCCGTACGGGCCTGCAAGCTGCCGATCGATGTAGATCACGACACCGGCTTCTTTCGCGCCAGGACCGGAATCGTCGCTGGGAAAAATTCGCGACGCGGCGGCAGCCACGATCAGCGCTTCTTCTTCGGTGAAAAAGCGCAACGGAATTTTCAGTGTTTGAGTGGTTTTTTCCTGCGCGAAAAGGCGCGAGACGCGGCGGTCCAGCGAATACACAAGGACGCCGCCAATGCTAGCCGCGGAAAGAACTAAAAATTGTCTGCGTTGCATGAGCGGGATTTTAGCACAAGAAAAGCGCGGAGGGACTAGGGCAAGAGAATCCCGCCTGCCCTTGATTCCCACATGACGAGAACACCGTTTCGCAGAACTTGGCTTGGCAGCCCTGTCGGATTCCAAACATTCACCTGTTCGTATGGTCAGGATTGGCGCATTCGAGTAGTACCTCCTCTTTAGTTTCTCGGTATTCAGTGGGACATGGCCTACTGAAGGCTGAGGTAAAGGCACGCCCTCGGAGGAGTAAAAATGAAAAGACAATGGATCGCTGTTGGAG
>DATAPT010000419.1:0-6244 GCA_036265065.1 Candidatus Acidiferrales bacterium
CGAATGGCTGAGGAGACAGTACCGCAAGGCGCGCCACCGGCAGCACCGCCTCCAAAACCCTCCGTAGCGCCCTCGGCCGCGCCAGCGCCTCCCGCACCGGTTGCCGAGGCCGCACCCGCGGAGCAAAAAATTAAAGTGCGGAAGCCGAAGCAGCGCTCCTGCGACGAAAAAGACGCGAAGGGAAAATTGTGCGCGGGGCACCTGAAGCGCTGGTATGACTATCCCCACGAGGTTGTCTCAAAGATTGGTAAAGATGCGGAAATCTACCGCTGCGAATTTTGCAAGACGCTGTACAAGCCTGACCCGAAACAGATGCCGCATAGTTTCACGCTGCGTTATTAGTCGCGCGTGACCGAGGAACGATGTATTTTCCCCGCAGTGGTACAGGCGGATGTTTGCATGATCCTTCCAAGATGAGGGCCGATGCTGCTGCGGCCGAGTGAGCCGTGAAACGAATCCTCTTACTGATTACGCTGGGAGTAGTGGTGACTTCCTTTATCCAAAATTTTAGTCGCAAGACGGCTGCCTCTACCGCGCCAACCGACCCTCGTGTCGCCCGCGTCCTGCAGATACTTCGCGAAGGGGTGGGCGCAACCACCGAGGAGCAAGTCCGTATCACGGAAATTCCCGCTCCGCCTTTTCATGAAAGCGTGCGCGCTGCCTACATGAAAAAACTGTTTACTGCCACCGGGCTGCGCGTTGAGATCGACGAGACGGGCAACGTTATTGGCGAGTGGGCCGGAACGACTCCGGACATCATCATGCTCACCGCTCATATGGATACCGTTTTCCCGGCGAATACCGACGTGCGCGTGAAACGTGAGGGCGGCAGGCTTCTCGCACCGGGCATTTCGGATAACGGCACGGGCCTTGCCGCGTTGATCGCTCTGTCCAAGGCCTTCCACGAAGCGAAAATTAAAACCAACAAGACGATTTTATTTGTGGCGGACGTGGGCGAAGAGGGCGAAGGAAATCTTCGAGGCATGCGCGCGCTTGCGGAGACTTATAAAAAACGTTTGAAATTTGTGCTGGCGCTGGACGGCTCGGCTGTTGAATACGTGACCACCGCGGCGCTGGCCTCGCGACGCGTGGAAATTACGATTACCGGGCCGGGCGGCCACAGCTGGTCGGACTTCGGAGCGCCGAATCCAATACATGCGATGGGCCGCGGGATCGCCCGCTTTGTAACGGCCCGCGTCCCCGAATCGCCTCGCACCAGTTTTAACATCGGAGAAATTTCAGGCGGCACTTCCGTGAATTCGATTCCTTCCAGCTCGCAAATGAAAGTGGATTTGCGCTCCGAGTCCGAGATCGAACTTGCCGCGGTCGAAACCCAATTGCGTGACGCGGTAAAAGCGGGCATCGATGAGGAAATGTCGGCAGCCCGAGAGCGTGGCATGGCCGGCAGTTCTAACTTGCTGAATCTTAAAATTAATGTTTTGGGCGTAAGGCCGGCGGGCGAGTTGGCCGAGAATTCTTCGCTGCTGGCTGCATTGTTGGCTGCGGACAATCAACTCGGGAACCGCTCGCGCAGGGAGCGTTCCTCGACCGACGCTAACATTCCGCTCTCCATGGGCATTCCTGCGATTTCGATTGGCGCGGGCGGGAGGAGTGGCGGCGCGCACACGCTCGATGAATGGTACGATCCTTCAGGCAGGGAACTCGGCCTTCAGCGTGTGGCGTTGACCGTTCTCACCCTGGCGGGCCTGGAACAATGATGTGTTGCTGACATACAGGCGAGAAAAGATTCAACACAGAGAGCACAGAGAAAAGCCACAGAGTGCACGGAGAGGTTTTCGCAGAACCGGAAATTCCAAGGTCCGAAATATTTTCTCCGTTTTACTTTTCTCTTCTCCGCCTTTCTCTGTGGATTTTCTCTGTGTCCTCTGTGTTAGATCCTTTGCAGTTTCTTAATCTGTCGCGCACGAATGCATCCGATTTGACACACTGGATGCGAAATCTAATTCCTCAACTCCACTTCCTGCATTTCCCCGTCCCAAGGTTTGTCCAATACCAAATTGTAGGAGATACGAACGCAGCGTCCGCGCAGGCTGGTGCAGGACGATATTTTCGAAGGAATTTCCGCACTTGCCGATTTGACCGATAGCTTGGCCACATCCAAGGCGTGGAGCTTCATCAGGATCGTCAGGGATTTCAGTGTCAGCTGGATTTCCGAAGCGCTGGTGCACGTCACTTCGGTAATCGTGCCCACCATGGAATAAATTTTTGCTTCGGAAAACAGCGGTGTGGCCTGCGCTGCCACGGGAGCGGGCGCAGCAGGGGGAGCGGCGTTGGGTTCTGATTTAGGCGCTGGGGCCTTCGAGGCCGGCGGAGGTGGTGGCGGTGCCGATGTGACCTTTATGGCGTCGGGGTTCGCTCTTGCCGGGGTGGGCGGTGGAGGGATGCCAGCCCTCGCGACCAGGTCCGCAGCTTTCTTCGCTGTGTTTTTATCGCCTGTAGAGCCTTGCACCATTGCCGCTGTTTTGCGGGCATCCTCGGGATGACCTAATTCATTCTGAATGGAGGCCATCTGCAATTGGTAGTTAGAGTTGCCCGGCGCAAGGGACGTTGCGTGTTGCGAAGCGGCCAGCGCTTTCTGCAACGTTTCATCTTTTTGCGAATAGATCAAAGCCAGGTTGTACCAGGTTTCCGCAAAGTCAGGATTCAGTTCCGCCGCTTTCTCCAGGGCTTTGATGGCCGTAGCGGGTTGGTCCGAAATTCCGGACTTGGCCATCTCCACGAGGCCTAGCCCATAAAAATTGAGCGCATCCTTCGAGTCGAGCTGCACAGCCTTCTGAAAATGAATTTCCGCGTCGTCCAAATTCCGTTTTTTTAACAGAAGAAAACCCAGGCTCTGCTCGGCCTCCGCGAGCGAGGGCTCGGTGGTTATCGCTTCCTCGAGATCGCCCTGGGCGTCATCCATCCTGCCTCGAAGGGAAAGAAAATCAGACCTGCGCGCTTCAAATTCCGCAGCGGAAAGCGTTCGCGGGGCGCCGCCCGATTCATTTCCTCCACTGATGGGAAGATCAGTGGGCACGCCTTTAGTTTGATTGACAAACGCTTCGAATTTCGTTTGCAACTGGGTCAAATCGCCGAACGCATCGCGGGCGGCCTGCAGCGAATCGGTCCCGCCCTGCACGGCGGCGATGTAACGCTCCATGGATTTAGATCCCGAAAATTGCGGGTCCACGACGAAGAAATGCACTAGAACACGCGACTCCGCAAGGTAAACCGATTGCGAATTTCCCGGACTGTAAAACGGGGAATTGCGGTCCACTTTAAAAACAAGATCAAGCGGCAGAAGGGGACTTTCAAACAGCACGCTCAAATCTTCGGGATCGGGCCTTTCCATTCGCACACCGTGGTCGGTAAACGTGATGCCTGCATAGATATTTGAAAATCCCTCTTCGAGCCAGGGAGGAAGATTGCGATAGCTCCTTTTAACAACATCATGCGCATAGGTCTTAAAAATATCCGCAAAGGGGAAGTGTCCGCCAACATTGGCGCGGATGCCTATATAAGTTTTCTCCGTGCCAGAGGCCATCAACGCCGGAGGCTGGTCGCGCTTCTTGTCAAAGGGGAATTCGGGCGCCATACGAGCGAAAGATTGCCCATCCCTGGCCACAAGCAATCGCACGGGAATGCCATTGGTGAGCCGCGCATTGGGCATGGTGGCCTGAAACACGCGAAGCAACGTTTCAAACTCATTGGCAAAGCGCAGCGCCGTTTTTTCTCCGCCGTCACTTGCTACAATGAAATGAGTCGTCCGGATTTCAACCCACGGCTCGATTTTTTCCTTTTTTTCCTTTTCCGGCTTTTCCTTTTTTTCCTTGTCAGCAGCCTGCGTGATGGGGCAAAGCAATGCCCCGCAAATAAATAGTGTCGCGGGAAGAACCTTTATCCAGGTGGAATGGCGAGTTGGTGCAATCATTCTATGTGGCAATTAGCCGTTTCTCCGTTAGTCTACCAGACAAGCATTCCGACAGGCGTCAGAATCGTCAATAATGCGATTCCTTCGAGGTCAATCGGGTTGCCTTTAGAGCCTCGAATCAATAAACTCGATCGTTTAATGACTCTTGCGGCCAAATCGCCGGGAAAATCGATCGCCAAGTTCAATTGACCTACGGATTCCAAATTTTGAAGCGAATTAGGATTGCACAGTGAGCAATCGTTTTAAAGCTCATTGTGCCTTAATGGCATGCTCCTTTTTCTGGGGCGTCACATTTGTCGTGGTCAAGAATGCATTGGCTGACATCTCCGTATTCGCCTACCTCTCTGCCCGCTTCCTGCTGGGCGCTCTACCCATGATCTGGATTTACAGGGCCGACTTGCGGAATTTGACGCGCGACGAAGCCTGGGCCGGCATTCAGGTAGGCCTCTTTATGGCCAGCGGCTATGCTTTCCAGACGGCGGGTATCGCGCGCACAACGCCCTCGAAAGCCGCATTCATCACGGGAGTCAGCGTCGTCCTCGTCCCCATTTTCCTCGCCGTGTTTTGGAGAAGGAAGATCGGCGCATGGGCCTGGGGCGGGGCGGCCGGTTCGTTTGCAGGGCTTTACCTCCTGACTGTTCCGGCGGAGGGTTTCTCACGGCTCAATCACGGCGACATGCTGGTGATGGGCTGCGCGGTGCTATACGCCTTGCAGATTATTTATATTGCGCGTTTTACTGGAAAATATTCGCTGGGTGCGTTGAGTTGTCTTCAGGTAATTCTCACGGGACTGCTAGCCACAATTGCTGTGCCCATATTGAATGTCACTGGCCTGGAACATTTTTTCGTTCGATTCACGCCGCAAATGGAGTTTGGGGTGATTGTCACAGCCATCTTTACCACGGCGCTGGCCTACCCGCTTCTCGTGTGGGGCCAATCGCATACGACGGCGACAAATACGGCTCTGATTTTAACTTCCGAGCCCGTTTTTGCCGCCCTCACGTCTTTCATTGTGTTACGTGAAAGGCTCGGAGGCCGTGCTCTGGCGGGAGCCATTCTAATTTTGGGTGGGATTGCTCTCGCTGAATGGAAGGGAACTGTGCCTTCGGCGGGAGCATGAACAGCGGCGAGCAGAAATCGACGGGCCAATGGGCTCTTACGTGGAAATTTTTTCTTTTTGACTAGTCTGCAATTCCGCCACGCGCAAACTTACATATTGATTCAATATTTCATCGAGTTCATTGCCACGAATGGGTTTCGTCAGGTAACCATCCATTCCCGCTGTCAGGCATCGATCTCGATCTCCTTTCATTGCGTAGGCGGTGAGCGCAACAATGGGTAAGTGAATTCCTCCGGGTTTTTCACACTTGCGGATTTCGATGGTGGCCTCGAATCCGTCCATGACTTGCATTTGCATATCCATAAGCACTAAATCGAACTCTCTCTCTTTCAGTATGTCCACAGCCTCACGCCCATTGGGCACGACGTGCACAAAATGCCCGCGCTTTTCAAGCAGCCGTACAATCAGTTTCTGGTTCACCGCATTGTCCTCCGCCACGAGTATTCGGAGCGACGTCGGCGAAGTGGGCCCATTTTTTATTGCGAATCTGGTGATCACCGATTGCAGCTCGCCAGGCGCCTCGCCGCCCAGGAGTCTCGATATGACAGTTTTCAGTTCCAACTGCCGCACGGGTTTCATCAGGTACGCGGAAATGCCCAGCTCCTCACAACGCTTTGCATCCCCCCTGCGTCCGGCGGAACTAAGCAGCATGATTTTCGCTTTGGAAATTTCCGGGGTATTCCGGACCTGCTCTGTGAACGAAAAGCCGTCCATCTCGGGCATGAGTAAATCGCAGATAACCAAATTAAATCCCCGCCCGGCGGCTGAGGCCGCGCGTAGTTCCAGAATTCCGGCCATGGCGCCGCTGACCAGTGTCGGAATCATGCCCCAGCGCTTCAGCATCAGCTCAAGAATTTGGCGATTTGTCGCATTGTCGTCCACGATCAGCACTTTGGAACCGCTGAGCACATCGGAAGCGGATTCGCTGTAGGTTCCCACAGGGTTTGTCGCGGGGATGAGCGGAGTCTTGAAATGGAATTTCGTTCCAACCTCCGGCTCGGATTCTAGCCACATCTCACCACCCATCATGCGCACGAGATGAGTCGATATCGAGAGGCCCAGCCCCCGTTCCTCCATATTTGCGCGTGGTGGATGAATCCGCCTGGGTAAATGGTTCAAAGATCGTCTTCTGCTGTTCAGGAGAAATTCCGATTCCCGTGTCAGAGACCGTAAATTGAATGAATTGGCTTGTG
>DATAPT010000420.1:0-3543 GCA_036265065.1 Candidatus Acidiferrales bacterium
CATTCGCGTCGGCCGCGGCAACCAGAAGCATGTAATGAAAGCCCTTTCCCACCCTCGGATCGTCCACATGGTGGTAACGTTTGTCATTTTCAGCGCCGCCTTCCAGATCCTGCGACGCGTAGTGCGCCGCCCACAAATAGCCGGGCCGCTTCAAAAGTGCGGGGAGATATGAGCCATGCAGCCAGGAAAAATAAGCATCTCGGCCTTCGGTTGGCAGATCATACCAGGTGATCCACAGGCCCCGATCCGGCGACGCCATCTTCATGCGCCCCATCTGCGCGGAGCCTTTGGAATTTTCACTTTGCGCAAACGAATCGTTCGCGGCGGCAAATGCGATGGCCGCCGCGCTGCCGGCTGCCTTCAAAAAATTGCGACGGTTCCCGTTTTCCCGCGCTTCATCTTTTTTCTTCATTGCATCTCCTCCACCGAATGAATTCACAAATCGATCTTGAGCAACTTCGCCGCCGTGCCGCTGAAAATTGAAATGCGTTCATCATCGCTTAATCCCGGAATCGCCAGAATTCTGTCTACGGGAGTACGGTTCCAAAGCGTGGGATAATCAGTCCCCACGACAACCTGGCTCGCGCCGACCACGGCAACCAGATGCCTCATATCCTCCGCACTAAAAAGCACGGAATCGAAATAAAGTTGTTTCAGATATTCGCTCGGAAGTTTTTTCAAAGGCTTGCAAAGATTAGGAAACGCCGCAAGGCATTGGTCCCCTCTGCTCGAGTAGGAAGGAAGGTAGCCGCCGCCATGAGCCGCGCAAATTTTCAGGCGCGGAAAAAGATCCAGAGTTCCATCCTCAATCAGATGAGTGAGCGCCAGCGTGGTTTCCAAAGGATGACCTATAACATTGTCCAGAAATCCATTGCCGTTAAGGCGCTTTTCGTCGATCGGCGCTCCCGCCGATTGCGGATGAATAAAGACCACTGTCTGAAGCTCCTCCGCCTTGGCCCAAAACGGATGAAACTTCGGCGCGGAAAGATCTTCTCCATTCACGCTCCCGCCAATCGCGACGCCACGCATCCCTAAATTTTTCACCCCGTATTCCATCTGCTCCGCTGCAAGCGACGGATGCTGCAACGCCACGGTGCAAAGACCGACAAACCGTTTTGGGTGCGCGGCGCAAAGTTCCGCAATCTTTTCGTTCTGAATTTGTACTATCTTTCGCGAGAGGTCCACATCAGCCCAATACCAGAACGGATTAATGGAAAGAGCCTGCACATCGATTCCCATTTCGTCCAAATCCGCGAGATGCTTTTGCACGTCGTTGTGAATGTTGGCGGGGCTGTCCGGATTTCCCAACTGCACGTCTCCGGCGCGACCTTCGCGTGCAATGCGATCCTTCACCAGGTCCCAGGCTTCGGGGACCCGAACGTGCGCGTGAATATCCACGATCGCCGTTTGTTTGCCGGCAATCACAACTCGCCGTTTGCGGCCGCCAGCGGTTTGGTCACCGGGTTGTGGCGCGCTCCTTGCAAATCCAAAAACAGCTTCGGCCCATGCGCAGCGGGTGAAAACAATTCCCGCGGTTGCGATGGAGGCGCTTTTCAGGAATTCTCTTCGCGTTGGCATTTTCAGATGCGCCTACTTATACACCCGAGGCCGCCTGCAAGAAACCAGCGAATTTTGTCCCAATTGGGCTAACACATTCCGTCTAGTCAGAAACAAACGATGGCGATACAATCGAAAACTATATGAGCAATTCAACATCGTCAGCACGCCGCAAATTTATTAAGTATCTGGCATCCAGTCCCTACGTTGCAGCGCTTGGCGGAGTCGCCGCTTTCTTCGAGCGGACAGGCCTCGCGCAGACCGCGCAGCAATCTTCAGACGTCATCACCAGCCCCGCAGGCGCTTTCGACGTTTTCGATTTCGAGGAGGCCGCCCACCGCAAAGTCATGCAAGGCCATTGGGCTTACATGGCGAGCGGCGTTGACGATGACGCGACGCTCCGCGCAAATCGCGAAGTATTTAAGCATGTGCAATTGCGTCCCCGCCGATTACACGACGCTTCAAAAGTAGATATGCGCGTCGACTTCCTTGGAACGTCTTACAACAGCCCGATTTTCTTTTGCCCCACGGGCGGCGAAAAATCTTTCTTCCAGGACGGCGAATTGGCCGTCGCGCGTTCCGCTAAAGCGCACGGCACGCTGCAGATTCTTTCCACCGCCACTTCGACTCCCCTCGAAGATGTGTGTAAAGAGCGCGGCCAGCCTGTCTGGTATCAGTTGTACGCAACCACTTCTTGGGATGCGAACGAAAAAATTCTGCGGCGCGTGGAAGCCGCCGGATGCCCGGTCGTCGCGCTTACAGTCGATAACACCACTGGACGCAACAGTGAAACGTTTCTGCGCACGCGCGGCAAAGATTTGACCCAGTGCCACAATTGCCACGAAGGTCCGGATGGCCCTACCGTAAGCGAACGACCCATGTACTCCGGAATCGACATGACTGGGGTGCGAACGCAAAATCCAACTATGGACTGGGCGTTCCTCGACCGTCTTCGCAAAACATGGAAAGGAAAACTTTACATCAAGGGAATGGACACGCACGAAGATGCGAAGATGTGCGTCGAACACGGCGTCGATGGAATGCTCGTCTCGAATCACGGCGGCCGCTCCACAGAAACTTTGCGTTCAACGCTCGAAGCATTGCCCGAAGTGGTGGCTGCCGTGGACGGAAAAATTCCTGTGTATGTGGACGGCGGCTTTCGTCGCGGCACGGATGTATTCAAAGCACTCGCGCTCGGCGCCAAGGGCGTGGGCATCGGCCGCCCTTTCCTCTGGGGTTTGGGAGCATTCGGTCAACCCGGAGTCGATCGGGTGATCGAAATCATGCAGGGTGAACTGAAAATGGTGATGGGAAATTGCGGCACGCGCACAGTAGCGGATATTACGCGCGAATACATCGCCACGCCCGACTGGAAGATTTAGCGCAAGTCTGATTGCTTTAAGTGGCGCGGGCTTCAGGCCTGCGGGGGTTAGATCTGGCAAGAACTGAAATCCGCAGGCTGAAGCCCGCGCCACTTAAACCCAAATCTCTACTTCGGAGGCTTCGGCCACCAGCTCACAAATCCATCTTTATTCGGCATTTTGACGCGAGGCAATGTTTTCGCATCGAGCACTGCATCGGCGGGTACAATTCCATCAATCGATAAAATATAGGCCGTCACGGCGTAAACTTCGTCATTCGTTAAGGATTGCGGCGAGGTAATGGGCATCGCGCGACGGACATAATCGAACAATGTGGTTGCAACCGGCCAGTAACTGGCAGGAGTTTTAATGGGCTTCTGTGTTGCCAGTGTGCCAAGTCCACCGGTGAGTTGATCCTGCGGCTTCCCCGCGCCTTTTTCACCGTGGCAGGACTGGCAATATTTCGCGTAAACCGCTGCGCCTGAAGAAACCGACCCGCTTCCCGCTGGCAATCCTCTTCCATCGGGCGTCACCGTGATATCTACTTTTTTTATTCCTTCCGGCGTAAGCGGTTTTCCCAAGTTGGGACTTTGCGCGGAGCAAACAGTCGCTGAAGAATAAAAAG
>DATAPT010000421.1:0-8450 GCA_036265065.1 Candidatus Acidiferrales bacterium
TTGATCTTCCAGATCCTCCGCGCGCAAACCGAAAAGAGCGGGCTGATCTTCTCGGAAGGAGTGCTGGAATGCCTGCCGGACGGCTTTGGATTTTTGCGCGCCCCGGAATATAACTATTTGCCCGGCCCGGACGATATTTACGTATCGCCATCGCAAATCCGCAAGTTCGATCTGCGCACCGGAGACACGGTCTCCGGACAAGTTCGCCCACCGAAGGATGGCGAGCGCTACTTCGCGCTGATCAAGGTCGAAGCGGTCAATTTCGAAGACCCGGAAGTCGCGCGCAACAAAATTTTCTTCGATAACCTGACCCCGCTCTATCCGCAGGGCCGCCTCAAGATGGAAACGACCCGCGAAAATCTGACCGGGCGCGTTCTCGATCTGCTCTGCCCGGTTGGAAAAGGGCAGCGCGGATTGATCGTCGCGCCGCCACGCACCGGAAAAACCATGATGCTGCAGGCATTCGCCAACTCGGTGACCGCGAACCATCCGGAAGTCGCCCTGATCGTTCTGCTGATCGATGAGCGGCCGGAAGAAGTCACGGACATGCAGCGCACGGTGAAGGGCGAAGTCATCAGCTCAACCTTTGACGAGCCGCCGCAACGCCACATTCAAGTCGCTGAAATGGTTTTGGAAAAGGCCAAGCGCCTGGTCGAGCACAAGCGGGACGTCGTGATTCTCCTGGACTCGGTCACGCGTCTTGCGCGCGCTTATAACGCCGTCACCCCGCCTTCCGGCAAAGTACTCTCTGGCGGTATTGACGCCAACGCTTTGCAGCGCCCGCGCCGTTTCTTCGCCGCCGCGCGAAATGTGGAAGAGGGCGGCTCGCTTACGATTATCGCCACGGCCCTGATCGATACCGGCAGCCGCATGGACGACGTGATCTTCGAAGAATTCAAGGGCACCGGCAACATGGAAATTAACCTCGATCGCCGCCTCGTGGACAAGCGCATTTTCCCGGCCATCGACATCAACCGTTCCGGAACCCGAAAAGAAGAATTGTTGATGCCCCCCGATGAACTGAATCGTGTGTGGGTGCTGCGCAAGGTTTTGAACCCCCTCTCCCCAGTGGAAGCGATGGAGTTGCTCTTGGGACGCCTCTCCAAGTCAAAGTCGAACGCCGAGTTCCTGGCTTCTATGTCCAGCCCAACATAGCGGGCTCGGCGCGTTTATAACTCTCCCCCTTTCCACTTCGGCCAGCGCCGGAGTTTTCGCGTATTTTTGTGTAGTTCAAGGCGTCCAAAAATGAAATATCTGGCTCGGCAACCTATTCTCGATCGCGACCGCGAATTGTTTGGCTACGAACTGCTGTTTCGCAACGGTATTCAGAATTCCTGCGAAGGCCTGGACCTTGAACTTGCTTCCACCTCGGTGCTGGACACTTCGTTCCTGATTGGTCTGGAAAAAATTTCCTCCGGGCATCCGATGTTCTTTAATTGCCCGCGGGATTTCCTGATCCGCGATTACGTTTCACTTTTCCCGCCCAAATCCATCGTGGTCGAAATTCTGGAAACGATTAATCCCGACGAAGAGATCATCGACGCCTGCAAGCGCCTGAAAGAGATGGGCTACCGAATCGCGCTGGATGACTTTGTCGACTCCGCGAAATGGGCGCCGCTCGTAGCGCTCGCGGATATCATCAAGGTGGATTTCCGTCTGACGAATGTAAAGGAACAACGCGAGATTGTTTCCCGCTATGCCGGCAAAAAAATTAAGATGCTGGCGGAAAAAGTGGAAACGCAGGAAGAATTTGCCGCCGCGATGCAGATGGGATATTCGCTGTTTCAGGGATATTTTTTCTGCCACCCTGAAATGATGATGCACCGCGTGTTGCCGTCCTTCAAGCTTACCTATGTTGAGCTGTTGCGCGCGGCGACAGCTCCTGAATTCGACATTCAGGCTCTGGCCGTGAAAATTAAATACGAGCCTTCCCTTACATTCCGTTTATTGCGTTATCTGAATTCCGCATTCTTCGGGCTACGTGGAGAAATTCACTCCGTGCAGCATGCGCTTTCCCTGCTGGGCGAGCGCGAACTGCGCAAATGGATCGCGGTTGTTTCCGTGGGCGTGCTGGCCGATGGCAAGCCCGACGAATTGATGACCGTGCCGCTCATTCGCTCGCGTTTCTGCGAACTGCTGGCCCCGTTCGCCGGAATTCCCGGCGACAGCAATGACTTGTTTCTGATGGGGCTTCTTTCCCTGATGGACGCGATTCTGGACCAGCCCATCGATTCCATTTTAGAAGAATTGCCGGTTCGCAGCGAAATCAAGGATGCATTGCTTCGCCAGAAAGGGCTGTATTGGCAACTGCTGGAAATTACGATTGCGCATGAACAAGCGGACTGGGCCAAGGTCAGCCAACTCGTGTCAGCAATTGGAATGAATGAAGAGCGTGTTTCCGCTATGTATGTTTCCGCCGTCGATTGGTGCACGGCGTTGCGACAGAGTTTTTATGTTCCGGCAGCTCCCTGAAGAATTAGCCCGCATTTCTCACGTGCAAATAATTGCGAATCAGTTTCAAGTGGCGCGGGCTTCAGCTTGCGGATTTTAGTCCTTGCAATGCCCAACCCCCGCAGGCTGAAACCCGCGCCACTGGTTTCCGAAGAAAGAATGTAAGGAAGTTTGCGACTGTCCCTCGTTGTTTGCTGATTCGATCACTGCTTCACCCGGCAACCGCGCTTGCTTTTTCTTTTGCCAGCATCACGATGGCCCTCGCCGTTTCTTCCGCGTCCATCGCCGTGTTATCCACGACCACAGCATCTTCAGCGCGCACAAGAGGAGACATCTCGCGTTCGCGGTCGCGCCGGTCGCGCTGGTGCACTTCCTCGAGAACTTTTTCAAATTCCATATGCTCGCCCTTTTCCTCAAGCTCGCGCTGCCGGCGTCCTGCGCGTACTTCAGGTGAAGCATCCAGAAAAATTTTCAAGTCGGCGTGCGGAAAAACCACGGAGCCGATGTCGCGCCCTTCCATCACCACGCCACCCTGCTCCCCGGCGCGGCGCTGCTCCGCCACCATTGGATGGCGGACTCCCGGCACCACGGCGACTACGGAGGCTGCGTGCGATACTTCCGGTGCGCGAATCGCTTCTGTAACATCCTCGCCGTCCAGGATGACACTCAACTTCCCTGCCCTTGGCGCGAGGTCTATCTGCGCGCCCTCGGCTAGTTTGGACAGGCGATCCGGCGAATCGAGCGGCACGCCGCGACGCAACGCTTTAAGGCCTACAGCGCGGTACATCGCGCCGCTGTCCAGATGCGTGTAGCCCAGCATCTCCGCCACGCGGCGCGCTACGGTGCTTTTGCCCGAGCCTACTGGGCCGTCAATTGCGATGATCAGTTTATCGTTCACGAGGTTTTCAAATCCTTTTGAATGCGCGCTCGATTTCACGCACGGAATAGCGCAGGACGATCGGCCGCCCGTGCGGGCAGCTCATTGGCGCTTCCGTTTTCGCGAGTTCCGCGAGCAGCCATTCCATTTTTTGCTGGTCGAGCGGCATGTTCACTTTAATCGCGGCATGGCACGATGTGGTGGCTGCGATTTTCGCCTGCAGCGAGTCCATCGAAACCGCCGCGTTCTCCCGCTCCGTGCCGTCCAGAATTTCCATCAGCAGGCGCTCCGCATCCGAGGCAGCGATTCCGGCGGGCGCTGCGTGAATCGCCACGCTGCGCGGCCCCATTTGCGCCACTTCGAAACCGTTCGCCGTAAGTTCCTCGGCGATGCGTTCGAAAATCACGAGTTGGCGCGGGGCGAGGTCCGCCATGATCGGCACCAGCATACGCTGGCCGGTCAGCTGCCCTTCGCGGCGCGCGCGCAAATGCTGTTCGAACAGAACGCGCTCGTGCGCCACGTGCTGATCGATGATCCACAGGCCTTCGCCATTCACTGCTACGATGAAACTTGAATTGACTTGCCCGAGCGGTTTTAATTCCGTAAGGCTGCCGGCACTGGCCAGAGTTTCCGATTCGTTGAAGTTCGGAATGTTGTCAGAAAACGGTTCGCTGGTAAGAGCACCAATGCCGCCTTCAAATCGGAAGCGCTGCGCCTCGGGACGCACGGGTGCGGTGGTCAATTCGAAATCGTTGGCGGTCACGGCGCCGGTTGCGCCAGCCGAGTCCAGGGGGATTTCGTCGATGGAAGTCCGGCTCATGGGAGAATTCGCCGACGGTAGTCCGTTCAAGGGAGGAATCACTGCGCGGGGCAATCCTGAGTTCGATTGGTTGCCGCCCGCAAAGGCGGCGACAGTGGAAGGACCAGCCGTTTGTTCACCACTTGCGGCCGCTTCCGGCGCGGCTGCCGTGAAACTCGGAATGGGCCGCGCGCGCGAAAGCGCCTGGCGGATCGAGTCGCGCGTGAAATCATGAACGAATTGGGGATGCCGGAAGCGCACTTCGATTTTAGCTGGGTGCACATTCACGTCCACTTCTTCGGCAGGCATATCGAGAAACAGCAGCACGGCCGGAAAAACGGAAGGCGGCAGAACGTTGCGGTACGCTTCGTGAATCGCGTGCAAAATCAGGCGGTCGCGCACGAGGCGCTTGTTCACAAAAACATAAATTCCATTGCGGTTGCCGCGCTGCACTTCCGGGCGCGACGCGAAACCGCGCACAACCATTTCCGCACCGCGCTCTTCTGGCGCGAGTTCCGTTTCCGTGATGGACGCGCGCATGGGAGAAGAAACCGGCAGCAGCTCAAACAGATCGTCGAGAGCCTGGCGTCCGAAAAGCTGGTAGACGCGATCGGCCATCGATTCCACGGCCGTGGTATTGATGATTTCCTGTGTCGGCGTTTTTAATACAAATTGCTTGTCGGGATGCGCGAGCGCGTAATGCGTGACGAGCGAGGCGATGTGCCCCAGCTCCGTGGTTTCCGACTTCAGAAAATTTCGGCGCGCAGGAACGCAGTAAAAAAGATCGGCGACGCTGATCGTCGTCCCAAGCGGCAAACCTTCCGGCTTGACGCCGACGAGTTTCCCCCCCGCGAATTCGATGCGCGTGCCTTCGGCATCCTCTTCGGCGCGCGTTTGCAGCAGCAGCCGCGAAACCGACGCGATGGAAGGCAGCGCCTCGCCGCGGAAGCCGAGCGTGGAGATCGACAGCAAATCGTCCGCGTTGCGCAGCTTGGAGGTCGCGTGCCGCTCAAACGCCAGCAGCGCATCGTCGTGAATCATGCCGCAGCCGTCGTCGATCACGCGAATCATGCGCTTGCCGCCCGACTCGACTTCCACGCGAATCGAGCGCGCCCCCGCATCCAGCGCGTTTTCGAGCAGTTCCTTCACCACGGACGCGGGCCGCTCCACAACTTCGCCGGCGGCGATCTTGTTCGCGACGTGTTCCGCAAGTATGCGTATTCGTGGCATTTTTCAGTTAATTGTAGCGCCAACCTTCAGGTTGGCATCCGGGAATCGTAACCGTGCCCGCCTAAAGGCGGGCGCTACATTCAAATCTACTTTTCTTCCGCGGGCTTTAGCTGAAGCCCCAGCATATCGAGCTGATCCGCGTCCACGTCTGACGGGGCTTCGGACATCAAATCCTGAGCTTTCGCTGTCTTGGGGAAAGCGATCACTTCGCGGATTGATTTTTCTCCAGCAAGCAAGGTCATTACGCGGTCAAGTCCCAGCGCGATTCCGCCGTGCGGAGGCGTCCCGTAGGTCAGCGCATCGAGGAAGAAACCGAAGCGGCTGCGACGCTGCTCCTCGCTGAGGCCGAGCATTTTGAAGACGCGGTCCTGCAAATCCTGCTGGTGAATACGTATGCTGCCCGAGCCAAGCTCGACGCCGTTCAGCACGATGTCATAGCCCTTCGAGCGCATCGACAGCCGCACTTCGTCCGAAGGATCTTCAAGCTTGTGAACGTCTTCATCCACAATTCCCGTGAAAGGATGTTGCGCGCTGACCACCGCTTTTTCCGTGGTATTCCATTCAAAGAGCGCGAACCCGGTGATCCATACAAACTCCCAGCTGTCTTTGGGAATCAGTTTTAATTGATCGGCGAGCAGTAAACGCAGTTGTCCGGCAATCATCGCTGCGGCGTCTGTGCCCGGAATTTGTTCTTTCGCAGTAACGGCTACGATCAGGTCTCCCGGCTTGGCGGAAACATCGGCGGCGATTTTCTTCAGTGTTTCGGCGCCGAGATTTTTTTCAAGTGGCGAAGTCGCGCCTTCGGGCGTGACCTTAATCGTGTACACGCCGCGAGCGCCCATCGTTTTCGCTTTTTCAGTGAGCTCATCGAGCTGTTTTCTTGAAAACGTGGCCGCGCCTGGCGCAACAAGCGCTTGCACCGTGCCTTCGATGCGCAGCGTTTCGCGTGCCGCTGCAAAATGCTCCGTCACGTCGTTCAATTCCATGCCGAAGCGCAGGTCCGGCTTGTCCGAACCGTAGCGGCGGATGGCGTCCTTATATTCCATGCGCCGGAACGGGGCTTTTACCGTGATTCCCGCGACGGCGCAGGCGCGCACCATCACATTTTCGATCACGCCAAAAACGGTATCCTGCGTGGGAAACGAAATTTCCAGGTCAAGCTGCGTGAATTCCGGCTGGCGATCCGCGCGCAAATCTTCGTCGCGGAAACATTTGACGATCTGGAAGTAGCGGTCCATCCCGCCGATCATCAGAATCTGTTTAAAAATTTGCGGCGATTGCGGCAGCGCATAAAACTGCCCGCGATGCACGCGGCTGGGCACCAGATAATCGCGCGCGCCCTCCGGCGTCGAGCGCGTCAGCACGGGCGTTTCGATTTCGTAAAAGCCCATTTCGTCCATGGCCTTGCGAATTTCGAGAAACACGCGGTGGCGCAGCGCAAGATTTTTTCGCGGTTGCGTGCGCCGCAAATCGAGATAGCGGTAATGCAGGCGCGTCTCTTCGTTCGCAGTTAAATCATCTTCCACCACGAATGGCGGCGTCTTCGATGTGTTCAAAATGCGCAATTCGCTGGCAACAATTTCCACTTCACCCGAGGCGAGATCGGGATTCACTTTTTGCCGTTTCACCACGCGGCCCACGACAGCGACTACATATTCCGACCGCAGTTCTTCGGCGCGTCCGTGCGCGGCGGCATTCAATTCCTTGTTAAAAACAATTTGCGCGAGGCCCGAACGGTCGCGCAAATCGATGAATAGCAGATTGCCGAGGTCGCGCCTTTTGTGGACCCAGCCCATGAGGACCACTTCTTTGTCGGCGTCCGCGGCGCGCAAATCGCCGCAGTAATGTGTGCGTTGCAATGTTCCGAGTGAATCGAGCACGAGTGTTCTGATTCCTTTCCACTAGCTGATGGGCTATTGTAGCCCGCTGCTGTAAACGTCTGCTGTAGCCCCCCTCTTCAGAGGCGGAAATTTATATTTCACACATCGACTCTGCCGCCGGGAACCTAATCCCCCGCCTCTGAAGAGGCGGGCTACAGCAGCGGGCCATAGCAGCGGCTACCATGCGACGGCATCAAATTCTTAACTGGCCGGATTTTGCTCGGCGCGTAAATATGAAAATAAATCTTGTTCCGTCAACTTTTGCTGCGAGCCGTCAGAGAGCCGCTTCACGGTTACAATTCCCGCGGCCAGCTCATCATCGCCCATGATTACGGCGTGGCGCGCTTTCAATCGATCCGCGAGTCCAAGCGATTTTCCAAATTTCATTTCCGCGGCCGGAAGCTCAACAATGAAACCCGCATCACGCAAACGCCGCGCAAGACCGATGGCCGCAGTCTGCGCCGCCGCGCCAAACCATGCGAGGTACGCATCGAAGCCGCTGGGCGCCGCACCATCTCCCGCTTCCTGCAACGAAAGAATCAGGCGGTCCGTGCCGATGGCGAAACCGATTCCCTTTGTACTGCCTGGACCGCCGAGCAATTCGACGAGACCATCATAGCGCCCGCCGCCACAAACCGCATTTTGCGATCCGAGGCCCGGCGCTGTGATTTCAAATGTCGTGCGCATGTAGTAGTCGAGCCCGCGCACGAGCCGCCAATTTTCCTGATAGGTGATGCCGCGCAAGCCGAGCTGGCGTTTCACTTCGTCGTAATGCACGCGGCAATCGTTGCACAGATGCTCGGCGATGCGCGGCAACTTTTCGATGATGGCCTGCTCGTGTTCGAGCTTCGAGTCCAGCACGCGCAGCGGATTCGTTTCGATGCGCCGCTTGCTGTCTTCGCCCAACTGTTCGCGCACTTTTAATAATTCGGCGCGCAATGTTTCGACGTACGCGGGCCGGCAGTTTTTGCAGCCGATCGAATTCACGTTCAGGATCGCGCCCTTGAGTTTTAAACGCTCGAAGAGCCTCATCAGCATTTCGATGACTTCCGCGTCGATCCCCGGCGCGTCAGAAGAACCGAGCACCTCCGCGCCAATCTGGTAGAACTGGCGATAGCGACCCTTTTGCGGCCGCTCGCGGCGGAACATTGGCCCCATGTAGTACAGCTTCGCGTTGCCGGAAAGCATCTGCATGCCGTGCTCGATGTAAGCG
>DATAPT010000422.1:0-4835 GCA_036265065.1 Candidatus Acidiferrales bacterium
AGCGGTTAAAACTGACCGTGAAATTTCAGATTTTGTACGCCATCGTCTGGCTGCGTCTTTACACGGGCAATTTGCCAGTCGAGCAATTGGAACGCCTGACGGGCCTGGTCAGCAGATTGTCCGCTCGCATGGATGAAGCCATGGCAGAGATCAGCGCGCAGGCAGCCGGTCAATTTCCTGAAAAATTAGGGACCTAGATTATGGTTTGGCGGGGTTATACTATAAAGGCTTGGTAAGGCCGCAATCCGGTATCAAAGTACGTTCTCCCCCTTCAGCGTATAAATCTCTTGTTTCGTGTGCCAGTTACCCATTTAGCACGTCATTTCTCAATTCGTTACTTCGGTCTGGGTGTAAAAAAACGCTGCCGTATAATGGTTTTCCAAGAGGTATTGAGTGTCCAAAACCAGAATTCTGATTGTGGATGACGAAGAGGCGATCCGAGAAGTAGTTTCCACACTTCTCGAAGCTTTGGGATATGAGTGCTCATGCGTGAGCAATGGCCGACTGGCGAAAGAGTTTTTGGGATCTCACGAGATGGACATCGTCCTCAGCGACATGATTATGCCGGAAATGGACGGAGTCAGCCTGGTGGAGTGGATTCGCAAAGCCGAGCCTGACCTTCCGGTCATCATGGTCACGGCCATTCATGATCTTTCCACGGCATTGGAAGCAATTCGCCGGGGAGCGTACGACTACATTCTGAAACCATTCGAGAAAGACCACCTCTATATGAGCGTGCGGCGCGCGCTCGAACATCGGCGATTGGTGCTGGAAAATCGGAATTACCAGCGCACCCTTGAGATGCAGGTTGAAGAGCGCACAGCGCAGCTTCAAGGCGCTCTCCAACAACTGGAGCAATCGTACGACGACACGCTGGAGGCGCTCGGCGGCGCGTTGGACTTGAAGGACGCCGAAACCGAAGGCCACTGCAAGCGCGTGACGGCTTTCACCATCGCGATTGCCAAGGCCATGCGAGTGGAAACTTCCCTGCTTCCGCAAATCGCGCGGGCCGCCTTCCTGCATGACATCGGGAAAATGGCCATTCCTGACATGATCTTACGCAAGCCCGGCCCCCTTACTCCCGAAGAACGGGACATCATGCGCACGCATTGCGAAATCGGCTACAACATGGTGAAACGGATTCCCTTCCTTCGCGAAGCGGCGGAGATTGTGCTTTCGCATCAGGAATACTTCGATGGGACAGGCTATCCGCGTGGATTAAGCGGACTCGAAATTCCCCTGGGCGCCAGAATTTTCGCGGTTGCCGATGCCCTGGACGCCATGATTTCCGACCGCGTGTACCGCAAGGCTTTGTCGATCAAACATGCGCAGGAAGAAATTCAGCGATGTTCCGGCACGCAGTTCGATCCAAAGGTCGTTGAGATTTTCATTAAAATGGATCATACGATGTGGACGGAACTGCGGGAAAATATTGGAACGCCCTACCGCCTTTCTCAGTTAAAAGAGGTTTGAAGCATTTTCTTTCTCTTCGCAAATTCATGACAGGTCTTGCGCAAACCGCGCGGCAACTGTAATATCCTGCGGAAAAGGACAAACCCTATGGCCCTCGTGGCGATCAAGACTGCTTCGACGACAGGATATTGCGATTGCATCCATGGATGCTATGAGCTTGCCAGCCTGCGTGATGAAGACAATGGAAAAGCGTATTGCCCGCGCTGCTCGAAAGAGCATCTGGAAATGAATGCCGGGCTTGGATTGCCACAACCGGCCCCATCAAAGGTATCCGCGAACTCCGGGACACTTCCCGCAACGCCCAGCACACCTCGTTCGGCCGATCCACCGGGACGGCTCAGGTAGGCTCCGCGTAAATCAGCCCCTCACAATCGAACATAGAGACTCGCTTTCAATTTTGCTCTCTCTTAAAAGTCTTCGTGGGTTCAATCACGCCAAGCACCTGCCCGTTCTGTCCCGAAAAGCGCGGTACAGAACGGGCGTTATGAAACCTCAAAAACTCCCGCAGTTGCTTTTGTACCGCCCGCCCTTCTTTTGGGCGGGCAGTTTTTGAACTCTTCAAATGATTCGCGGTCTTAATATTAAGTAGACCATCCTAAAAGAGTGCCGCTGGCGGCCTGCAATGAGATAATAGAGGCAATCAGTGGAACACCTCATGCCACAGCCGACAAGTTTTGATATTTTCACGGACGGCTCCTGCTCGTTCTGCCGGTGGTCGCAATCGAAAATTGAGCCGTACGATTCAGAATCGAAATTGAGATTTCTGGATTACAACGATTCTGCCGTGGCCCCTCAGGCTCCTTTCCCGCGCGCTGAACTCGATTCCCAGATGCATGTTCGAACGCCGGATGGCGTCTGGTTCAAAGGGTTCGCGGCATGGGTCGTGATCCTGCGCGCTTTGCCGAGGCTCGCGTGGCTGGGACGCATCGCTGGCAGGCCGCCTGTGCGCTGGATTGGCCCCTTCCTGTACGCTTTTATCGCTAGACACCGGTACAGCCTTCCCGGTGCTCCTGTGCGCTGTGAAAGCGATACGTGCGCGATTCCCGGACGAACTACCAAGTAAGCTACGTGAGACTCTGCATGGCTTGCCCGCGTGATACCATATTTGCGCCTTGAAACTTCATTCCACCAACGGAAACGATAAGAATTCGAATTGATATGACTGAAACTAATAATCCTTCGATGGACTTAATCCCGATGCTCGACCTGCAAGCTCAGTTCGAAACCATAGCGCCCGAAATTCGCGCAGCCGTGGACAATGTGCTGACAGCTCAACAGTTTGTGCTCGGACCGCAGGGCGAAGCGCTGGAGCATGAGATTGCGCAAGCCTGCGGCGCTGGCTACGGCATTGGGGTCGCTTCCGGAACGGAAGCGCTTGAACTTGGGCTGCATGCCTGTGGGGTGAAACCAGGTGATGAGGTGATCGTTCCGGCGTTTACGTTCATTGCCACGGGCAGCGCCGTCAGCGCGCTGGGCGCACGACCGGTGTTTGTGGACATCGAGCCCGGCACATTCAGCCTCGACCCGGATCAGATCGAGGCGCGCATCACACCGCGCACGCGTGCCATTGTCGTCGTTCACCTCTTCGGCCTTGCGGCCGACATGGACCCAATTCTTTCGATTGCGGAAAGGCATGGCATTCCAGTTGTCGAAGATAATGCTCAATCTTTCGGCGCCACGTATCACGGGAAGAAGACTGGCTCGATGGGCCGGCTTGGCTGCATGAGTTTTTATCCCAGCAAGAATCTGGGGGCGTACGGGGACGCGGGGATGATTGTGACGAGCGATGAAAAGCTTGCCACGCGCCTGCGTTCGCTACGCAATCACGGCCAAACCGGGCAGTATCTGAGCACAGAGCGAGGATGGAACAGCCGGCTGGATGAGCTGCAAGCCGCTATTTTGCGCGTGAAGCTGCGGCACATGGCCGAATGGACTGCGGCGCGCCAGGCTCACGCGAGCATCTACGATTCCCTGCTGAAAGATTTGCCCGGTGTTCTTGTGCCGCGCGTACCGCTGGGCAGAGAGCACGTCTATTACCTCTACACAATACGAGTGGAGGGCCGCGCAGGAGGAAACACCAGATCGAATGATCGCGGGAATGAAGTGCGCAGCGACCTCATTCAGCAGCGCCTGAAGGCTCGCGGCATTGGCAGCACCGTGTATTACCCTGTGCCGCTGCATTTGCAACCGCTCTACGCATCGCTTGGGGGAAAGCCTGGGGAATTGCGCGTCAGCGAACGCGCATCGCGCGAAGTGCTCTCCATTCCGATTTATCCTGAATTGACTCGCGCGCAGGTGGAGCGCGTGGCGAAGGGAGTGCGGGAAGCTACGCAAGAAGATTGAGATTTGAAATTTCAGATTTTTGTTTTTAGTTTTTAGTTGGACAGGCTTAACAGGCTGCGGAAAAAGTGGTGTAGCACAGGCACTCCTGCCTGTGCGCTCTTGTTAAATTCAGCAAAACCCGCACAGGCAAGAGTGCCTGTGCTACAGCTAAAACCTAATTCAAATTTTAAATTATACAGAGTGCTAGCAGGACTTATGCGGTCGCGGAGACTGCGCGGCGGTAGAGCATAAATATTACAGTGAGAAACAGGATCAGGGCTGGCGACACCAGGGCTAGAATTCCGATATCGAGCGAACGTTGCGCGGAAGCGCCCATGGCCGATGCCGTGGTGTAGCAGAGCGCGCAACCTTGCGCGAACGCGCCTTGCGCGGACACCGCAATCGCAAGCAGAGTTGCCAAGGCAAATTTCATTCGCATCTCAGGTTCCTCCCGAAAGATATCCCATCCGCAGCGCCATCATACATCAATGCGGCCTCATTTGAAGCAGCCGAAATGCTTCCGGGAAAAAGAAGATAAACATCATGCAGATGCAAAAAATCATGGACGGAACCAGCCACAGAACCAGCGAGAATTTTTCAAATTTCAAGTGCATGAAATACGACATGATCATCGCGGCCTTGACCACGGACAAGATGACCAGCACAGACAACATGACGGACGGCTGCAGTTGCTTGTACGCGAGAAAAACTTCGAGGCCGGTGATGGCCACGAGGCCAACCCAGATCGCCAGATTCGTGCCAACGCTGGCACCGGCGTGAACTTCTTCGGCATGCGCATGTGTGTTCATGGATCGACTATTCTCCCCCCATCGCGGGCCTAGCAGGCTGCGGACTAAGTCGCGTAGCACAGGCCTTCTTGCCTGTGCGCTTTTCTTTACTCCGGCAAAACCCGCACAGGCAAGAGTGCCTGTGCTACTAGGATTAGTACTTCACGGACATTAAATAGATCAGCGGGAAAACGAACATCCAGACCAGATCAACAAAGTGCCAGTACAGCCCGTTCACTTCAACGTCCTCGG
>DATAPT010000423.1:0-5348 GCA_036265065.1 Candidatus Acidiferrales bacterium
AGACATTGTCCCTCGCAGCTTTATATTTTAATCCTGCACTCAGCATGGCGCGCGCCCGAGTGGATCAAGCGGATGCAGCTGTGGTGACGGCTGGCGCGCGCCCAAATCCCACGCTGGGCATTTCGCCCGGCGTCCCAAGCCCTTATCTGCTCACGCTGGATTTTGCCATTCCGATTGAGACAACGGGCAAGCGAGGATACCGCGTTGAAGGCGCCCGCAATCTTGATCAGGCTGCACGATTGGATCTTGCCGATTCCGCGTGGACGATTCTGGCCGGTGTCCGGCTCGCGCTGTTGGATTATCTTCTGGCGTCACGCAGTTTGGAAATCACCCGCTCAGAAGAACTAATTCGCACAGAACAGGTAAATATCCTGGAAAAGATTCTCTCCGTGGGAGAGATAACCAGGAACGATGTGGATCTGTCGCGAATCGAACTTTCAAAAACCAAAGTAGCCATTCACACGGCAGAAGGACAAACTGCCGAATCCAAAGCCGTTCTGGCCGCTGCGATTGGAATTCCCCTGGAAGGGCTCCGCGACGCGGAATTCTCATGGACTGACATGGATAAGTTGCCGGGCGCGGAATTTGTTTCTTCCACGGAAATCCGCCGCGATGCGGTCTTGAATCGCTTAGACGTTCGACGTTCGCTCGCACAATACGCGGCCGCTGAAGCCGATTTGCGATTGGAAATCGCCAAGCAATATCCAGACATCAACATCGGCCCCGGCTACACGTATGAAGAAAGAAATAGTTTTTTTACCGTTGGCCTGTCGTCTACTATTCCAGTATTCAATCGAAACCAGGGGCCCATCGCCGAGGCTGAGGCGCGCCGCAAGGAAGCCGCTGCCGCATTTTTACAGACACAGGCGCAGGTTATTGCCAGGAGTGAACGTGCGCTCGCGGTTTACACGGCGGCTTTACGAGAGATGACGGAAACCCAATCGCTCTATCAACTTCAGGAAACTCAACTACAGACCGTTCAGCAATCAATCCGTTCCGGCGCAGACAATCGACTGGGCCTCGACGGTGTGCGAATTCAACTAACACTGTTGAAGCATGCGAGACTGGATGCCTTGGGGCGCGCGCAGCGGGCACTCGGCGATCTCGAAGACGCGGTCCAGAGGCCGCTAAATCATGAAAGAGTATTACAGATCGAACCCGGATCTCCGGCACTGAACGAAGTATCGGAAAGATCGAATCGATGAAACACGACGCATGCTTCGGAATTTAATTATTCCGAAGCTCGCGCTACTAAAACAGATCCAGGATTTCCTCGTAGCGTTTAAACGGCGGAATCAGGTAGGCGCCGGCAATTCCCAGGTGGCGAGCGCCTCGCGCCCAATCCAGCAATTTGCGCGCGAGTGCAAAGCCGTATTCGCGCGCGGAGCCTCCTGCGGCTTCCAACTGCTTCAATAAAGGCTCAGGAATCACGATGCCAGGAACTTCGTTGTGCAGTCGCAGAGCCTGTTTGTAGCTGCTCAGCGGCCACAGACCCACGAGAATGGGAATTGGAGATTTTCCACCCATGCGTTCCAGGAATTGTTCCCAGTGTTCGGGATCGAAAATCGGCTGCGTCATGGCGAAGTGCGCGCCCGCTTCCACTTTCAACCGGAACCGGCGCAGCTCTTCGTCCAGATCTTCTGCGAGAGGATTCACTGCGACGCCGATCGTGAAGTTGGTCGCCCCGCCGAGATTTTTTCCGCCCCAGTCCTGCCCTTGATTCAGCTTGGCCATGATCTTTACGAGGCCGATGGAATCCACTTCATACACGCCGAACGACTCCGAAGAGCTGCCAACTGTTGGCGGATCGCCTGTAACGGCAAGCACGTTGCGAACACCGCCCACGGCCCAGGCACCGAGCAGCATGGCCTGCAATCCGATCAGGTTTGAATCGCGCGTGGTGAGATGCGGAATGGTTTCAATGCCGCGCGCTTCGAGCGCGCCGGAAAGCGTCAACGCATCCATGCCCACGCGCGCGAGAGGCCCGCTGTTCACGTCAATGGCATCCACTTGTTTTGAGGCCATGACGTGCTGCACCTGCTCAATCACTCGATCGATGGAAGTTCCTTTGGGAGGATCGATTTCCACGGAAATCACAAACTGCTGCGCTTTAATTTTTCGCCACAAAGAGCTGTCCGGCTCGCGCGCCGCAATCGGACGCGGCTCAGGCGCGGCTTCCACCACCTTTGCTGTGCGCGCACCCACGGCCGGGTGCATGCCCTCCACGGCTCGCACCATCGCGCGAATATGCTCCGGCGAAGTTCCGCAGCAGCCGCCAAGAATTCGCGCGCCGAGCACCACGGCTTCGCGGGCAAATAGATCGAAGTATTCCGGCGAGGATCTCGGATAGATGATGCGATCCCCGGCGCGTTGCGGAAATCCCACGTTGGGCATCGCGCTCATGGGAAATGAGCCGGCCACTGCGGCGAGGTCCTGCAAGATGCGCAAGTGGTCCTGCGGGCCCACGGAGCAGTTTGCGCCAATCACTTGCACGCCGCGATTCTGCAGCTCGGCCCACGCGTCTTTGGGGCGCGTGCCGTTGAACGTGCTGCCTTCTTCCGAGTACGTCATTTCCGCAACAATAGGGAGTTGGGAAAAAGACCGCACCGCATCGATGGCCGCCACAAGTTCCGCCAGATTGCCAAACGTCTCGAGAACAAAAAAATCCACGCCGCGCTCTTCCAGCGCCTCGGCTTGTTCGCGGAAAATTTCGCGAAAATGTTCAGGAGTCGCATCGCGCGGATCGCGAAACACTCCGAGCGGGCCGATTGACCCGGCAATCAGCACGTCATGGCGCGCGGCTTCGCGAGCCTCACGAGCGATTTTGACGCCGCGGTGATTGAATTCCGTGACGCGCTCTTCCAATCCAAACGCACTCAATTTATTGCGGTTCGCGCCGAAAGTATTCGTCTCAACGATGTGCGCGCCGGCCTCGAGATAGGCCATGTGCACGCGGAACACTTCTTCGGCGCGCGTGGCGTTCAGCTCATCCACGCAGCGCTGGGCACCCAAAGATTCGTAGAGCAGCGAACCTGTCGCTCCGTCCGCAATTAATACGGAGTCGCGGAGCCTCTCCTGGAACTCTTCAATTCGCATGAATCAGTTCTCTCTCCCGACAATTTCGTGAAATCAATTTTTCAGTATATAGGTTGCCGTTCCTGTTGGCATTCGTGCTGATGGAATACGTTACGCGCTAGTTATGCCTCGCCATCCATCTATATTTCCTTGGGCATTTTTAAAACAGGATCGATTGATCCAGAAAGGAAAGGCCCGCTATTTGCCGCGAGCCAAAAGCAACATCAACGCAAAAACAGCGACTGGAATTAGCGCCAGCATGACATAAAAAAGAATTTGCCGCGACACGGGTGAGCGCCTCGTTTGCCAATTCTTGAGTTCCTCTCGGTCCGCCACTCCCACTTTTTCCGGGTGCTCCAAATCCAAAGCAAATTCATGACAATTCGGGTAGCGCTTGCTGGGATCACGTTCCAGCGCGCGGTAAATAATTTCCTGCAGCTCCGGAGTAACTTCCGGATTGACCTCGCGCGGCGGAATCGGATTGTTCAGCAAACGTTCGTTCATGATGACGAACGGATTTGGCCCGGTGAAGGGCACCTTGCCCGTGAGCATTTCATAGAACATCACGCCGAGCGAATACACATCGCTGCGGGCGTCGCCGCGTTTTCCCTTCACTTGCTCCGGGGAAATATAGTCAGGCGTTCCCATGGCCTCTGTCAGCTTGGCAAAAGTCAGGCGGCGCGATCCGGCGTTTGCGGCGATTCCAAAATCGATGAGCTTCACTTCATCGTTCGGGCCGATCATGATGTTTTCCGGCTTCAGGTCGCGATGAACTACACCTTGCGCGTGAATGTATTCCAGCGCCTTGCACAGCGCCAAAGTGATGCGTATCGCGCGCTCAGCGGGAAGTTTTTTTTGTTCGTTCAGGATTTGGCGAAGCAGGCGGCCATCCACCCATTCCAAAACCATGTAGCGGCGGCTGCGATTGTCGTCTGTGAGCACGCGAACCACGCCGGGGTGGTCGAGTTTTTTGCCGATATCCTCTTCGCGCTGAAAGCGGTCAAATAAAATCGGGTCCGCTTCCATTTCCGCATGCGGAAGCTTGATGGCCACCGCGCGGCCATTCCGCGTGTCGGTGCCGCGAAAAATGGATGCCATGCCGCTTCTGGCTACTAAGCCATCGATGCGGTAATGATCAAGTTGATCGCCGGAATGCAGGTCGCTCATTTGGGAAGGCAGGTCAAACGCAAAGACATGACAGCAGCGATACGATTTCAGTACAGTTTATAGGGCCGTCCGCGATACATACCCATTCGCTCGACGCTACGCACCCGTATCAGTTGGACGCTGATATTATCGCCGCCGCCCCGATCGTTGGCAAGAGCAACCAATTTTGCAGCCGCTTGATGAAGGTCCTGGCCGTGGCCGCAAAGTGCAGCCATTTCTGACGCATCCACCGCTCCGTGCAATCCGTCCGAACAGAGCAGCAAAACATCTCCGGCAAATACCTGGTGATCGTTGGTATCCACATTCGCAACGAGTTCAGTTCCAAGCGAGCGGCTGAGGATGTGGTTCATGTTGCCCTCGGCAGCTTCCTGCGCGCTGACTAGGCCGAGCCTTACTTGCTCGCCGACAACCGTATGGTCGCGCGTGATTTGCGCCGCCTTGCCGTTTCGAATCAGGTAGCAACGGGAATCCCCGACGTGCGCGACGGACACACGATCAAACCGCAGCGCGCAGGCCACAATCGTAGTGGCCATGCCGGCCGATTCCCGCCCGCCATTCATGGAGGCTTCAAAAACCGATGCATTCGCCTGCTGAACCAACCGCTGCAAGACAGAGGAGTGTGACTCCCCTTCCTTGGAGTTTGGAAATCCCGCCTTCATGGCCTCCACGGCGGTTTGGGAAGCCACTTCCCCTTTTTCGTGCCCTCCCACTCCGTCAGCCAGCACGAATAGCCAACCGTGCGAGCGCGCCTGCGCGGGAGTGGCGGGCACGGAATGGCCCAAATAATCTTCGTTATGATCGCGCACTCGCCCTACGTCGGTGAGCGCCACAAATTCAAGATCAAGCATATGTCCGGAAGCGGAACTCTTAGCGGAAACGACCCAAGGTGCATGGTCCTGGGCAGCGTTCCTCGAAGGTTCTCCAAGGAGATCTATTATCTCTGAAACGGAAATTTGGACAGACCCGCCTCGGCGGGCCTGTCCAAATTTCTTTGCTAACTGAGCGATATTCATCCTACACCATTACGTGCGGCTGGTGACCAACGTTGTCCGCCCGGAAGCTTTGCTGGACTTAAGGAAGTAAATTCCTCCATAAATAGCCCAGAC
>DATAPT010000424.1:0-4295 GCA_036265065.1 Candidatus Acidiferrales bacterium
ACGATCTTCTTGTGCCCGATGGAACGCGCTTCCTCGATCGCCGCGACCAGCAATTTTCTTCCCACGCCGCGCCCGCGAAATGGTTTGCGCACGTACAGTCGTTTTAATTCGCAAGTTTGCGACGACTGTTCCCACAGCCGCAGTGCCACACAACCCACAGCGCCTTCACGATTTTCGCTTTCTTCATAGGTAGCCAACAGCAGCCTTCCCGTTGGAATGGCATAGGCACCGGGAAGCGACAGGATTTCCTGCTCAAAGTTTACGACGCAAACGTCGACCTCCGGCATGGATCCGTATTCGCGAAACAAAATTTGCGCCTGGGAGATAGATTCTTTGGAGTTAATCTGCGAGATGTTGAGCATTTCGGACCCTCTCCAAAATTATCTTAATAATTGCACACAGTGACAACGGGATTTAATAACTTTGCAAAACTAAAAATCCAAATTGTCTCCCGGACAGCACCCGCTCCTTCCGTTTGGTAGAATATATTGTTCTTTCATGTCCTTATACGGGGATTGGGGAAGCTAGAAAAATGCCGGAAGCTGTGGAAATGAAAAGTGTGGAAACGGAACGTGTATTTGAGGGCTACCGCCGCTGGGGATACCTCGCAGCAAATCTGGACCCGCTTGGTTTTCTGACACCGATTGTTCATCCGGAACTGATTGTAGAGGGCGAAGCGGCCGCCGAAGCGCGCAAATTCTATTGCGGCACGATTGGCGTTGAATTCGAGCACATTGACGATACGGAACGCCGGCGCTGGATTGCCGAGCGCATGGAGGGTGAGCCGGGTCAAGTCGACAGTGAATTTATTCTGGAGCGGCTTGTTCGGGCGGAACTTTTCGAGCAGGTGCTTCAGGCCCGCTATCTGGGCAGCAAACGGTTTTCGCTCGAAGGCGTCACAGCCGTAATTCCTCTGCTCGATCGCGTGCTTTCCGCGGCGGCGGAATCGGGCGCGGAGCAAGTGATGGTGGGAATGAGCCATCGCGGACGCCTGAATGTGATGGCGCAAATCGCGGGGCAGAAGGCCGCGGATATTTTTGCGGGCTTTGAGGACGTCGATCCGCGCAGCGTGCTGGGCAGCGGCGACGTGAAGTATCACGTCGGCGCGACGGGAGAATATCGCACGCGCGAAGGGCGCAAGCTCAGCGTGCACCTCGCTTCCAATCCGAGCCACCTTGAGGCCGTCGATCCCGTGGTCGTGGGCCGCGCGCGCGCCAAGCAAACGCGCGCTGGTTTTCCTGGCGGAATTAAAAAAGTTTTGCCAATAATTTTGCACGGAGACGCAGCGTTCGCCGGGCAGGGAGTTTGGGCCGAGACCTTGAATCTTTCGGACGTGGATGCGTACAACGTGGGCGGCACGATCCATGTGATCGTAAATAATTTGATGGGATTCACGACGCAGCCCAGGGAATTGCATTCCTCGCGCTTCGCTTCTGCGATTGCCAAGCGCCAAGCCGTGCCCATTTTTCATGTGAATGGGGAAGATCCGGAAGCCGTTGTTCGCGTAGGCCAAATCGCGCTCGACTATCGGAACAAGTTTGGCGGCGACGTAGTGGTTGATGTGATCGGCTATCGACGCCACGGCCACAGCGAGGTGGACGATCCGACCATCACGCAGCCGCTGCTGTACGCGAAAATTAAGGACCACCCGGTGCTCTGGCAAATTTACGCGAAGCAAATTGGCCTAGATGCGTCCGCGACGGTTACGGCAATGCGAAATGAATTGGAAACCGCGCACAAGGCTGCCAGCGAAATGCAGAAAAAGCCGCGCTTGCGCCGGCTGCCAGCGTACTGGTCGCCTTACAAGCGCGGTCGCTACGACAGCGCGTACGAAGTGGATACGGGAGTTGCGCCGTATGAACTCACAAACATTACCAATTTACTGGTCACCTACCCGCTGGGTTTTGCGATTCACCCGAAAGTAAAAAAACTGCTGGAACAGCGCGCAGAAATGGGGCATGGCCATCGCCCCGTGGATTACGGGATGGCGGAAGCGCTCGCGTTCGGAACGCTGCTCACGTCGGGAACACCTGTGCGGTTCACGGGACAAGACACGCGGCGCGGAACATTCAATCAAAGGCACGCCGCGATTGTCGACACGACGAATGAGGCGCAGTATATGTCGCTGCAACATTTATCTCCCGATCAGGCTCGCTGCGAAATTGACAATTCGACACTTTCAGAGGCTGCGGTTCTTGGTTTTGAATATGGATTCAGCCGTGACTTTCCCGAGGCCCTGGTGCTGTGGGAAGCGCAGTTCGGGGATTTTGCGAACAGCGCGCAAATTATCATCGACCAGTTCATCAGCGCGGCTGAGGACAAGTGGGACTTGCCTTCGGGCGTGGGACTGCTTTTGCCGCATGGCTATGAAGGGCAGGGGCCGGAACATTCCAGCGCGAGAATCGAACGGTATCTGCAGCTTGCGGCGGAAGACAATATTCAGGTGTGCCAGCCGTCCACCGCGGCGCAATATTTTCAATTGTTGCGGCGGCAGGCGCTGCGGAAGTGGCGCAAACCGATGGTCGTCTTTACGCCGAAGAGCATGTTGCGGCATCCAGATGCTTCGTCTCCGATTGAGGATTTTCAGCGGCCTCGATTCGAATGGGTGGTGCCGGACCGCGAAGTGACTTCCGCGGAACGCGTGCTGATTTGCACTGGAAAAATTGGCCATGAATTGCGCGGTGAGCGCAAACGCCGCGGCGATACGAACACCGCGATTTTATTTCTGGACCAGCTTTATCCGTTTCCGAAAAATGAATTGCGTGCGGAAATGGCGCGCCATCCGAATGCGCGCGAAATTGTTTGGGTGCAGGAAGAGCCGGCGAATATGGGCGCGCTGTCATATGTCTTGCCGCGTATCCGTACTTATTTCCCGGACATTCCGGTGCGCTCGGTGAAGCGGTCGGCAAGCGCGAGCCCCGCGACGGGATCGGCCAAAGCGCACGAGCTTGAGCAGAAAACTGTGCTGACGCTGGCGTTTACTACGGGACCGAGCTGAAGTGGCATGGTCTTCAGCATGTGCGCTCTTAGCCCAAGCAAGGACTAAAACCGCGCAGGCTGAAGCCTATGCCACGTTCTTTAAGCGCGAATATTTCAGGAGAAAATAAAAATGCAATCAGTAATTTGGAAAAGTTCAATTTTGGTGGCCACGTTGTGTATTGCAGCTACATGTGTTTCAGCGCAAATAGCCGCGCCAATGACAGGTTTGCAGACGAAAGAAGGCGACTATGTCACGCATGATTTTAGATTTTCGGATGGGCAGACACTTCCGGATGTGAAGCTGCACTATACGACGCTCGGCACGCCTCAACACGACGCCAGCGGCAAGGTCACCAATGCTGTTCTGATTCTGCATGGCACAAATCGGACAGGCCGCGCCTGGCTTGCCCCGACTTTTGCGGGAGTTTTGTTCGGCCCCGGCCAACTGATGGACTCGTCGAAATATTATCTGATTCTTCCTGACCAGCTTGGAGCCGGGCTCGGAAAATCCACGAAGCCGAGCGACGGCTTGCGCGGAAAATTTCCGCATTACGATTATTCGGACATGATCAAGGCCTCGCAAATTCTGCTGGCGGAAGGCCTGAAAGTGAACCATTTGCACTTGCTGGTCGGCGCTTCGATGGGATGCATGGAAGGTTTCGAGTGGGCGGAACAGAGCCCTGATGATATGGACGCCATGCTGCTGCTCTCCTGCCTGCCGGTGGAAGTCGCCAGCCGCAATCGCATGGTGCGAAAACTAATGGTGGATGACATTCGCCTGGATCCGGGATGGAACAACGGGAACTATACGGAGCAGCCGTACGGTTTGCGCGCCGCTCTGGGCCACCTGCTGGTTGTGGGAAGCGCGCCAACGCGCTGGCAGAAGGAATATCCCACCGCTAAGGCCGCCGATAAATTCGTGAACGATTACATCGAACAGAACATGAAGACCACGGACGCGAATGATTTCATGTATCAGTACGATGCGTCGCGGAATTTCGATGCGTCGAAGGATCTCGGAAAAATCACCGCCAAGGTTCTGCTGATTAATCCGCAGGAAGATTTCTGGAATCCCGCGGAGCTGGGCATTGCCGAACAAGAAATCAAAAAAGTGAAGAACGGGAAATTTGTTTTGCTGCCGTTCGCCGAATCTTACGGGCACTACACGTTTTTTCAGGCGGCTGCCTGGCAAAAATATTTTGCTGAATTCATGAAGGATGTGAAGTAGCACAGGCTGCGGAAAAACCCAATACTCTGTCATTCTGAGCGAAGCGAAGAATCTCTCCTTGTTTCTCTACCTATACTTAAATGGAAGA
>DATAPT010000425.1:0-4132 GCA_036265065.1 Candidatus Acidiferrales bacterium
CACTTGCCTTCCGGCAGGTCGCATTGTGAGCAAAGAACGGTGCTTTGCATTTTATTCCTTCATTTATGCAGTAAGCAGCAAAATGAAAATTTCGCAATCTCCGTATAATCCACTAACTATAGGATACCCTATCGCGCAAGAACAAGGCGTATATGTGCGCTAATACGCCTTCAGCTAACGTCTTTTCTTTCGTAGTGGACTCTTCTTCTCGCGCTTTTCGAGAAGAAGAGGGCACGCTTTCTTGACACCTTTCAAACCCGCGTGTTAGTTTCGATTTTGCTCTGTTGTCCCTGAGAATTTCGAGTGACGTCTCCGACGACTACACATTTACGCAAAACAGCGTTGAACGCCGTGCACCGGCGCCTCAGGGCCAAAATGGTCAATTTTGGCGGCTGGGACATGCCTGTCGAGTATTCAGGCATCGTCGCCGAGCATATGGCCACGCGCACGGCTGCAGGCCTGTTTGACGTCAGCCACATGGGCGAAATTGAGGTCCGCGGACCGCAGGCCCTCGCGCTCGTTCAACATGTTACGTGCAACGATGCCTCCAAGCTCATCGTCGGTCAGGCGCAATATTCCGGACTGATGACCGCAAAGGGCACGTTCGTTGACGATTTGCTTGTGCACAAAATTTCCGACACTCATTACTTTCTCTGTGTGAACGCCAGCAACCAGGACCAGGACTTCGAGCACATTCGCGCGAACAATACCGTCGGCGCGCAAATCGAAAACGCGGGCGAACGTTACGCGCAAATCGCCATTCAAGGACCGAGAGCCCTCGGCATTCTCCAGCGCTTCACCCACGTGCCTCTCGAGCCGATCAAGTATTACCATTTTGCTTTCGGCAAAGTGGATGGCGTCGACTGCCTGATCGCGCGCACGGGCTACACGGGAGAAGACGGCTTCGAAATTTATTTCTCGCCGGAACATTCCGAAAAATTGTGGGCCGCGCTTTTGGACGCGGGAACGGGTCACGGTCTGCTTCCCTGCGGCCTGGGAGCGCGCAACACGCTGCGCCTTGAGTCTTCCATGTGCCTGTACGGCCACGAAATTGACGATGCGACCACGCCGTGGGAAGCGGGCCTCGGCTGGATCTGCAAACCGGCCAAGGGCGAATTCCTGGGACGCGAAGCGCTTGTAAGGCAAAAAGAAAAAGGAATCGATCGCACGCTCGTTGGTTTCGAGATGCAGGATCGGCTCATCGCGCGCGACGGTTGCTCGGTTTCTATTGGCAGCGAGCCCAACGGCCGCGTGACTAGCGGCTCTCCCGCGCCCTTTTTGAAAAAGAACATTGGCATGGCATATGTGCCGGCGGCATCCAAGGCGCCAGGTACGGAAATCTCGATCGGGATCCGCGCGAATCAGGCACCTGCAAAAATCGTTCCGATGCCGTTTTACAAGCGAACGAAGTAAAATTATTCCCGCGATTCTGTAGCGCCCGCCTTCAGGCGGGCATTCGATCGACTCTACAGTGCCCGCCTGAAGGCGGGCGCTACAAAATCGGAAAGAATTTTGCGGGCGCCGTAAATGAAATGCTAAACAGGCAAAATTCTGCCTGACCGAGGAGCCGTCATGTACCCTACCGACTACCGCTACACCAAAGACCACGAGTGGATCAAAGTTTCCGGCGATTCGGGAACCATCGGAATCACGGACTACGCGCAGCATGAATTGGGCGATGTGGTGTTCGTGGAAATGCCCGCCGTCGGCACAAAAGTTTCGACCGGAAAAGTTTTTGGCACTGTTGAATCGGTGAAAGCCGTCAGCGAAATTTTTTCGCCCGTATCCGGCGATGTCACGGAAACAAACCCCACGCTCACAAGCACGCCCGAAACCCTGAACTCGGATCCGCATGGCGCCGCGTGGCTTATCAAGATCAAGCTCGCAAATCCTTCTGAAGTTTCCGGCCTGATGGACGCCGCCGCTTATCAGGCGTTCATCTCTGAAAAGGAAGCCTCTGCCTGATGCGCTATCTTCCGAAAAGTACATCCGAGCGCCGGGAAATGCTGGATGCCGTTGGCGCGCCTTCGATTGAAACGCTGTTCGAGTCCATCCCCGAGCAATTCCGGTTGAAAGAGCCACTGAACTTGCCCGCGGCGATGTCCGAGCAGGAAATCATTGAATATTTTCGCGCCCGTGCCAGGGAAAATTCCGTCGGCTATACGAGTTTTTTGGGCGCGGGTGTCTACAATCATTTGCGTTCGGTGGTTACCGATGCGCTGATCCAGCGTGGAGAATTCCTCACCTCCTACACTCCCTATCAAGCGGAAATCAGCCAGGGCACGTTGCAGGCGATTTTTGAATTTCAGACGCTGATGTGCCAGCTCACCGGCATGGAGGTCGCCAACGCATCCATGTGGGACGGTTCGACCGCCACCACCGAAGCTGTCTTGATGGCGGAGCGCCTGACCGGACGGCATCGCGTGGTTGTCGCGCGCTCTTTGCATCCGGAATATCGCCAGGTGCTGGAAACCTACACGCGCAATCTTGGATTGCGGATTGACGAGATCGGATTCACAGGCTCCGGACAAGTGGATGCGGCTCGCCTCGAAAATGCGCTCACCAGCGAAACCGCCGCTGTGGTCGTGCAATCGCCCAACTTTTTTGGCGTGCTCGAACAGATGCCGAGTCTCGCGGCTCTCGCACACTCGAAAGGCGCGCTCCTCGTTGTCTCCATTGCCGAAGGCGTATCGCTTGGTGCTGTAAGGCCGCCTGCGGAAGCGGATATCGTCGCTATGGAGGGCCAAAGCTTTGGCCTCGCGCCAAGCTATGGGGGACCCTATGCCGGCGTGATTGCCACGCGCGACAAATTCGTTCGTCAGATGCCGGGCCGCCTCGCGGGCGAGACGCTCGACAGCAACGGGAAGCGCGGCTACGTGCTTACGCTCGCCACGCGCGAACAGCATATTCGACGCGAGAAGGCCACCTCAAACATCTGCACGAACCAGGCCCTCTGCGCTTTGGCCGTCAACATTCACCTGTGCCTCTTGGGCAAGGAAGGCTTGAAAGAATTGGCCGCGCAAAACCTGGCCAAAGCGCGCTTCGCTCTCGATGAACTGGAAAAAATTCGAGGTGTGCGCCGGGCTTTTACCGGCCCTTTTTTCAACGAATTCGTGGTCGAGTTTCCGCGCTCCGTAAAAATGGTGAACGCGGAATTGCTGAAGCACAAAATTATCGGCCCGCTGCCCGTGGGCAGCTATTTCTCGGACCTGACCAAGCGCGCCCTGTTCTGTGTCACGGAAACCATTTCGCGCGCCGAAATCGAACGCATGGCCGAAGCCATCCGCGACATTTTGTCAAAGCCGATTTGATCGGCCAATTTTATTTGTAGCGCCCGCCTTCAGGCGGGCACTCCGTGATCCAAAATGCAAATGCCCGCCTGAAGGCGGGCGCTACACAAAAAAATATGAAAACCGAAGAAACAAAATTGACCGATCCCACAAAGACTGTCGGACGCCACATCACCCGCAACGAGGGCCTGATCTTCGAGGAATCCGCGCCAGGCAAGCGTGCGTTTGAGCTTCCTCCTCTCGACGTGCCGGCCGTGGACCCGCGCACCGCGCTGGGCTCGGACTTCGTTCGCGAAAGCATCGAAGGCTTTCCGGAGGTCAGCGAAATCGAAGTGATGCGCCACTTCACGCGCCTTTCCACCTGGAATTATGCCATCGACCTCGGCATGTACCCGCTCGGCTCATGCACCATGAAATACAATCCGCGCGTGAATGAATTTGTCGCGCGCCTCGAAGGCATCGCCACGGAACATCCCTACCAGCCGCAGGAGCTTTCGCAAGGCTGCCTGAAAATTTTGCAATTGCTCTTGAATTGCCTCGCGGAAATTACCGGTATGGATTCCGGCACACTTGAACCCGCGGCGGGCGCGCAGGGCGAACTCACCGGCTTGCTCCTGATTCGCGCGTACCTCGAAGATACTCAGGGCCACCCGCGCAAAATCGTTTTGATCCCTGACTCAGCGCACGGTACAAATCCCGCAACCGCCGTGATCGCCGGATACGATGTGCAGAATGTGCCGTCCGATGAACGCGGCCAAATTGACATTGCCCGCCTGAAAGAAATTGTGAACGGTGACGTGGCCGCGATGATGGTCACCAACCCTTCGACGCTCGGTGTGTTT
>DATAPT010000426.1:0-2592 GCA_036265065.1 Candidatus Acidiferrales bacterium
TTACGACAGCCGTGCCATCGTAATTGAGCGTTCCGTCAAGCCCAACACTCCCATGCAGATCCACAACGCCGTCCGCGGAATCCAGATGTATGAGTTTGCTGGTTACGCTCTGATTCGCAATGTTGATGTCCCCTTGTAAAACGGAGAATTGTGTATCTCCTCCTACGCCGGACATTTTTAAAACGGATTCAGCGGCACCCGCCAAATTTACTCCCGGCAGACGACCGTTGCGGACCGCAAACTTCCCGGTTCCTGAAAGAGTCTTCTTCCACGCATCGCTCAAGTTTCCCAGAAGTTGCAGGTCGAGTTCTCCGGTACCACCCATTTTTCCGCGAGCAGCCGGCGAAACTTCCAGAACTTTGGCCACATCCAGATTTCTCATCTGCACATTTGCTGTAAAACGCGCAGGGTCCGTGACGCGGTCCACGCGCGAAGAAAGTTGAAGCGTGCCGCCGTACATGCCAATCGAAATAGGCCAGAGTTCCGCGCGGTCCGTATACACGCGCATTTCCACGTTGGCCGGGCCGACGGTGTAGGGCTTCGTCGTAATTTTTTCCACATTAATATGTCCTTTTGCGACCAGTTCGCTTGCCGGCGCCGGGCCGGCTGGCTTCGCGACGGGTTTCGCTTCAGGATTCGCGACTGGCTTTGCTTCGGGTTTCGAGGATGCGGGAGCAGGAGCACTCTTGGCAGCAGGGGCAGGAGCAGGCCCGTTGGTGGGACTACCTGCAACATCAATCAACTTATCAATGTCGAGCTGTGAAGAACTCATTTCAAAATTTACTTGAGGATGCTCGAAGTCGGGAACATTCACAGTTCCCTTAATATCCGCAGCCGTTGCAAGATCGGCGACAAACTGCGCATCGAGCTTCCCGCCGGACAAAGTAAATTGACCCGTGTGGAATGTGATGGGATCTTTCCAGCCGCTCAGGGCAAGTGTCACATTCGACAGGTTCGACTCCGCCTGCCAGTCATGCATCCGCATGGGACTGACGGCAAAATTGTGCAACGTGATGCTTATGCCCTTGGTGTCCACAAGAGGCGCGGCGACTCCGCGTACAACGTTGCCCATGGCGACTTCCGCGCCCGTCAGATTGATGCTGTCGATTTGATCCAGCGTCACACTGGAAGTGTCTCCGGGTTTTGAGGGCGCAGCAGGCTCGGAAGGAGTAAACGTATAGTTATTTTTATCCCGGCTGTCCGTGAGAATCATTAATTTCGGATGCACGAGGTCCACAGAGTTGACATGAATAATTCCATGCAGCAGCGGCGCAAGCGCCACGTTCACGCGAATCTCATCCGCGCTCACTAGATCGCCTGCGGGGAAATCGGAAGGATTGCTGACATGCAGATCCGAGACGGTAACACCAACTCCGGGAAAGAGCCGTGCGCGAATGGGGCCAAGCGTCACCTTGCGTCCCGTTTGCTTCTCGATGGCGGAAGCGATGGTATCGCGGTAACGGTCCACATTCAGGAAGAGGGGCAATGTCAGAACAAGCAGAATCAGGAGAACGACAATCCCCGCCAGGATTTTTGCCCAGAATGGAAAGGAAATCGATTTCGTGGTTGCGGAAGAATTGGTAGCCATGGCGAAACTCTCATTCTCCGGGATACGGATTGCAGAGATCACATCCGACTCGGCTTAACTGCCCCTATCGTGGCAAATCACATTGCGAACGGCAAGCCATTCGTTTAGCTCAACGGCAAGGAATTCGATTCTGCAAGTCTGTTTCCGAGCCATTTTGCCAAGCAAGGTCTAGAAATTAGAAATGGTCGCGTAAAGAGCTAAAATTGGCGAGGATAAGCAGGCGACCGGCCCCGCTGCGCACTTCCTCGTGTTCCAGGGCCCAGGTGGCATGGTGAGGAATGAACACGGCGTTCAGTCCCGCTTCGAGAGCAGGATTAATATCGCTGCGCGGACTATTTCCCACCATCCAGCCGCGCGATTTGACAACGTGATGACGGTTCACCAGCTCACGATATACGTCCGCGTTTTTTTCGGGAACAATTTCAATCGCATCGAAATGAATCTGCAAACCGGAGCGCTCCACTTTGGCGGCCTGCTCGGCTGCTTCACCTTTTGTAAAGAGGATTAATCTGTGTCGCCCCGATAGATAATCGAGTGTTTCAAGGACACCTTCGAGCACATTGGGCGGCGTGCGCTCCAGTTCTTCGACGCGCTGGTGAATGTTGTCCACAGTGGACTCCAGCGCCTGATGGCCGGCGAGCTTCAGGTAGGTTTCTTCGAGCGACCGCCCGAAGCTGCGCGCGCCGTAGCCGTGCTGCCGGATATTCCGGCGCTCGGTTTCGTTCAGGATGTGGCGTGCGTATTCGCGCGGGTAGCCGAACGGTTCGAGCAGCGTTAAAAATTCAGCGATCGTCTGTTCAAAATAGACATTATTTTCCCAGAGCGTATCGTCGGCATCGATCAGAATTGTTTCTCGGGCCATGAGTCCAGACAAGCCTCGCAAGTTCCAGGTTCACAAGCGCGCAAATTCCCTTACCTGCCAATAGGAGTGGGGCGCGCCGTTCGCTACTCTTTGTGCGATTTCAGGGCCTCGCTGGCCGCCAACTGCTCCAGAATTTCCATCG
>DATAPT010000427.1:0-3682 GCA_036265065.1 Candidatus Acidiferrales bacterium
ACCAAAGCGTGCGAACGTGATATTTCAGGATCGCTTCGTCGCCCGTTACCAGCGTCAATCCTTCAGCTGCAGCTTGCGCGATCAGCATTCGGTCGAATGGATCCTTGTGGAGACCGGGTAAAAGGCCAGCTCGAATCCCGTGCTCCGCGGAAATCGGAAGTAATTCAAATCCTTCGTGCTCAATTTCGCTGGGAAAGTTCGTTACAAGATCGGCGGCCTCGGGCAATCTCCCTGCCCGAAACTTAATCGCAACCTCCCAGGCGGAGGCAGCGCTGACCAAGATCGTATTGTCTGTTTTAGTGATCTCTTCTCGAGCCGTCGGGCTAAGTGCCGGATGGTCAAGAATCCACCAAAGCAATGTGTGGGAATCGAGGAGCAGGCGCAATTGCGTTACTCCCATTCCGCGAGTTCGGCTTCGGACATGGGCTCGAAAAATTCGGGACCAAGAACAAACCTGCCCTTCCAGGAGCCCGGCTGGCGCTTACCCTTTACTGGGCCGATTGGAACGAGCCGCGCCACGGGTTTCGAGCCGCGCGCGATGATGATTTCTTCACCCTCGGATGCACGCTCGATCAGTTTCGAGAGGTTTGTCTTGGCTTGATGAACGGTTACGATTGGCACGCCCCCTCCTTAGCTAAGTCATATTAGCTTAGTCTATGGCTGTTTTCAAGCCAATTTTTTCTATGGCTGTGACTCGGTCGGAGGAGCTGCCGATCTCGATTTGCCGTCAGGCACCGATTCTCCCATCTCAGGTTCGGCGGCGGCGGAAAAAAATTCGGAGATGTCGCGCTGCTTTAGCGTGCGGATGCGGTCGCGCAGCGCGGCGGCGCGCTCAAACTCAAATTTCTTGGCGGCTTCGCGCATTTGCACGTCGAGTTGCGCGAGGACTTCGCCCAGTTTCGCTTCACTCGTAATATCGGCGTCGTCAAAATCTTCGGCGGGCACTGTGACGTAGTCCGCTTCGACGATCGCTGCCAACTTCATGTCCACGGACCTGATGATCGATTGCGGAGTGATTCCGTTCGCGTCGTTGTAGGCCACTTGTTTGGCGCGGCGGCGATTCGTTTCCTCAATGGCCTGCGCCATCGAACCTGTCATGCGGTCCGCGTACAAAATTGCGCGGCCTTCCACGTGTCTTGCGCAACGGCCAATCGTTTGGATCAGGGCGGTCGCGCTGCGCAGGTAACCTTCCTTGTCCGCGTCGAGGATCGCGACGAGCGATACTTCCGGCAGGTCGAGCCCTTCGCGCAACAGGTTAATGCCGATCAAAACATCGAATTCGCCGCGCCGCAAATCACGCAGAATGCGAACGCGCTCGAGCGTATCGATTTCCGAGTGCATGTAGCGGCAACGCACGCCGGTCTCCGTAAAATATTCCGCGAGGTCTTCGGACATGCGCTTGGTGAGCGTGGTGACCAGCACGCGCTCGTTGCGTTCGGCGCGCTTGCGAATTTCTTCGAGCAAATCGTCCACTTGCCCCTTCACAGGGCGAATTTCAATTTGCGGATCGACGAGGCCGGTCGGGCGAATCACCTGCTCGACCACTACGCCCGCGGAGCGCGTCAACTCGTACGGACCCGGCGTGGCCGAGACATAGACGATTTGCCCCGTGCGATGCTCGAACTCCTCAAAATTCAGCGGCCGGTTATCGAGCGCCGAGGGCATGCGAAAGCCGTAATTGACGAGCGTTTGCTTGCGCGAGCGGTCCCCGTGATACATTGCGTGAAGCTGCGGTATTGTCTGGTGCGATTCGTCGATGAACAGCAAATAATCGTCGGGGAAATAATCCAGCAAGGTCGGCGGGGCTTCGCCGGGCAAGCGGCCGGACATGTGCCGCGAATAATTTTCGATGCCGTGGCAGTAGCCGATCGTACGCATCATTTCAATGTCGAACATGGTGCGCTGCCACACGCGCTGCGCCTCCGCATATTTTCCCTGCTTTTTCAATTCCGGCGCCCACCAATCCAGCTCTTCCAGAATCGTGGTGATCGCGCGCTCTCTTTGCGCCGCGGGCATCACGTAGTGCGACTTCGGGTAGATTGTTATTTTTGGCAAATCGTTTTGGCCTGAGCGCACGGCGCCCGTCAGCGGATCGATCTGGCGGATGCTGTCAACCTGCGCACCCCACAATTCGATGGCGTAGGCGTTGTCTTCGTACGGCGGATAAATTTCCAGGCGGTCTCCGCGCACGCGGAACGTGCTGCGCCGCAAATCTTCCGATCGCTGGTATTGCATGTCGACCAGTTTGCGCAGAAGCGCTTCGCGCGCGGTGCTCTGCCCTTTTTCAATCGGCAGAATCATGCCGAAATACGCTTCGGGAGAGCCGATGCCGTAGATACACGAGACGCTCGCCACAACGATGACATCGCGCCGCTCGAACAACGAACGCGTCGCGCTCATGCGCAGCTTGTCCAGCTCGTCGTTGATGGTGGATTCTTTTTCGATGTACGTGTCAGACGCGGGAATGTAGGCTTCCGGCTGGTAGAAATCGTAATAGCTGACGAAATATTCAACCGCGTTTTGCGGAAAGAAACTTTTAAATTCACTGTAAAGCTGTGCGGCCAGAGTTTTGTTGTGAGCGAGCACGAGGGCAGGGCGGTTCGCGCGCTCGATTACTTTCGCCGCGGTAAAAGTTTTTCCGGACCCTGTCACGCCCAGCAGGACTTGATGCTTCTCGCCCGCTCCGAGGCCGCGCGTGAGCTGCTCGATGGCCTCCGGCTGGTCGCCGCGCGGCTCGTAATCGCTCATCAATTTAAAGTTCATCGTGTATGGCCCGTCCAGCGCTTTTGGCAAGCAGCGCAGAACCATCCATTATAGCGCACTTCGCCTGAGGATGAACTTCGCGCGAGCTTGGAGCGGTTGCTCTCCAGTTTAGAAAAACAAGTCGCCATCTCCGTCCCGAAAAACGCGGGACGGAGATGCCTCTACGAAACCGCTTCGCTCTGCGCTTTCGTAGCGGCCGCCCGTTTTTTGGGTGGGCGACTTTTTCATGAATGTGAAAATCAAAATGACGCACATAACATAAAAGGTCTCAAGAAAAACGCGCGGAAATCATTGGCCCGAAGGTTTGTCGCTGCCCCGATCCAGGGTAATCGTCATTTGCGTTTTGCTATTCGCCGCGGGATCGATATCCGTCTCGTAGGTCTGATAGCCGTCGAGCGTAACTTTCAGGAGATGTTTTCCCGGGCTTACCAGCATGGAGTGAAACCTGCCGCCGAAATCGCTGCCATGGCCCATGTAGCCGCCATCCACAAACACCGCTGCACGTTTCGGTCGTATATCCAGTCGCAATTCGGCCGCATTGCTGCCCGGATATGTCAGCTTGGGATTCTCTACCAAAACTACAGCCACGGTTTCGACCTGATCCGGGTCAATCGTGACTTTCTTCGTCAAATCCTTGAATCCAGCCTGGCGAATTGAAATCTCGTGCTCTCCCGCCGGAAGCATCACTTTGCGGTCGCCCTTCAGTTCCTTCACGTAGCCAGCATATTTGCCGTCGATCCACACGCCGGCGTCCCGCTCATCCTGATTATCGGCCGTGAAGCGCACCTCTCCCATTTTTGCGCTTTGCTGCGCATGCATTGGGAACGGAGCCGCAATGCAAAATAAGAGCGCGAATAAGCTTAGAATTCCAGCCGGCGAATATTTGAACATTATTTTCTCCCTGCATTGTTTGGGATCC
>DATAPT010000428.1:0-4567 GCA_036265065.1 Candidatus Acidiferrales bacterium
TCATACGGCCGGATGTCACTGTATTGCCGCTAACAGCCATCAGGATCTTGACATAAACGGGAGAAGAAGTGCGTGGGTCTATGGATGACATTTCAGTCCAATACGCGGTCTTTCCATCGACATCTTCTTTTCCAACAATAATAATCTCCATATTTACTTTTCTTCCGTCCGTTTTCGTATCTTCATAGGCCGCGCCGCTTCCAACCTCTGGGTGCCAGACTCCGCTTAGGGTAGGTATGCGCGCGCCCATGCCCATTCCCATTTGCGCTACGAGCGGAAACGCAATCGAAAGCGTCGCGAACAAGGCCACTGCCAATTGTTTGAATGTCATTTTACTTTACCCCCTTCATGATTCGTTTTTTGCACGAAAAATAGCTGTCTGGATTCCGACCAGCGATGAATTTAAATTTTTGGCTGTTCTTGCTCCGAGGGCTCGATCATTCTTTTATCAGAACTGACCAGTCAGGAGCAAATAGATTTATGATTCGAGTCTGGCTCTGTTAACATCCCAGGTTCCGCTGCCGCTTTGCTGTAGCCCGCCTCTTCAGAGGCGGGGGTTTAAACGATGCTCATCTCAAAATCTGAAATAAGAGAGCCGAAGTTTGGCCATGGACTGAAGCTCCAGGCACACACGCTGAACAAGAAGTTCTGAAAGCACACTTGCATCTAAACCCTCGCCTCTGAAGAGGCAAGCTACAATTTCAGCGCTACAAATATGGGGAATTCAGAATGCTGTACGAAGGTGGAACTATGAGGTCATTCGTAGGCGAGTGCGTCCACTGGATCGCTTTGTGCGGCTCGCAGCGCCGGGTACGCCGCGCCTGCGATGGCTCCGCCAATCGTCAGGAGAATGGCGCGAAGAATCCAGCCGTTTTCAATGACGATCTGAAGTGTCGGTGATGTCTTATGCAAAATCGCAACGATGCTATATGTGCAAATCAATCCAAAAATTGAGCCAAGGGCAACCATCACCAGCGTTTCACCCAGGATCAGCCCGCAAACTTCCAGTCGGGAAGAGCCGAGCGCGCGGAGGACGCCAATGTCACGCGTGCGTTCAAACACCAGCGTATGCATCGTAAGCAGCACAACCAGGAAACTGATCACCACGCCAAGAATGACGAAGGAGCGAATAAAAGGCTTTAGCTCCGGCAAGTTGGAAGAGGTCATCAACGTGCTGAACTCGGCCATGGATCGAATTTTAAAGGTGGGAAGAAGTTTTACGATTTCGTTCCTCGTGCTGTCCGTGTTGCCAGTGCTGCGCACGAAAAACATGGAGACGCGGCCGTCCACTCCGACAATATCCTGCGCCGTTTTGATCGGGATAAAATAACGCGCGCCCTTGCCGTGCTCAACGATGCCGGAAATTGTGAATTCGTGGCCGACCAGAATTACTTTTTGTCCCACGCGCAACTTGCGCGATCCTGCTGCGAGATCATCGGCAATGGCCTCATCCGGCCGCTGAAAAGGTCCTCCAGAAAGAAACTTGAAGCCATCGCTCAGGCTGGCAAACTGCTGGTAATCAATACCGTAGAGCACTCCGAGATTTTTTTGGTCGACAGCGATCACTACAGGCGCCACGGTTCGTACGCCGGGCAGCGCGCTCATTTGTGCGCCGAGTGATTCGGGGATGACGGCACTTGAAAACGCAAAAAAAATAGATGAGTTGGGCGGCTGCACGATAATGTCCGCGCCAACGCCTTCAGCGCGAGTGCGCCAGTCCGTGAGCGCCCCAGACGTGAGCCCGACGATGAGCAGGACAAGGAAAACTTGCAGCGCGAGGGCAAACACGCTCAGCGCCGAACGCAGCGGATGCACGCCCAGATTGCTCCACAGCAAATCCCAGATCACAAATCCTTTATATGGTTTTTCAGGCATCCGTTCAGGCATCCGATAGTTCCGCGAGAAGTTCTCCGGCGAGTAATCTAACATCACGCATCCTTGCGGTCAAAGCAACGCGAATGATGAGCGCGTAAAGTTTTCAACAGTTGTGTTGAAAACTTTGTGGAAAAGGGTCGCCGGATTCACGTAGCACACGATAAACAATGACCTTGATGCGAATTGCACAAAGATGAAGCATAATTTTAACCAGAAATTATTTTTCGTTGGCTATTTGCTTCAATACCATTTCGGCGGGCGCACAAGCGCGATGTTTATTGTTTGCTCGGTTTGACTGCTGTCGTAATACTCTCCATAAGTCTTCCAACCCTCGGCTATCACCTGCACCAAAAATTTCCCGGGTGGAATGACGGGCACGTGGCAAACGCCCGATTGGTTGGTCTTCAAATTCATTTCGATTTTCTTGTCCTTGCCCACTTTACGCCCCTCAACATAGCGAACATAGACGCTGGCGCTGTCGATTGGCTTCTTGTCCTCTCCACCTGTCACAACGATGGTCAGCCGCGAGTCCTTCGCCCCAGGGTCCGACTTTCCACTCGTGTCACTGGACTTGTCCTGCGCGCTTGCTGCAACCAAACCAATTAGAAACACGAATAGAAACAATCGCAAGGAAGCTTTCCAATAATTCTTTCCGAAGCTCATATCCGGCACCCGACTTTTTCTTTCAAAGGAATCATGGATTCGCCCATTTTTCTCTTTTTTACGGGATTAAGCAAGTCGGACACGCACGGAATGGCTCAATCTAAATCACGCAGGGAGAAAATCGCCCGTCCAAGGACAGGACGGCCTCTACCAAAGCTAAAGCAATACCGTTCGGTTTTCGTGGCGCAGTCTCTGTCTCGTTCACGGTGTACGTTCTCGGTGAACCGCGCTCTTCGGGGCAAAGCAGGCGATTTTGCCATTCAAAATGGGAACGGCGCCTTCCCTCCTGCGCGTCGCATTGACTCAATCCCGGCCATGAGCTACTTTCGATTTGCGAAAAACACCAAGGAGATTTTTTCATGGGATTTGCAACCGACGCTATCCATGTGGGGCAGGAACCGGATCCGACAACAGGCGCGATCGTCGCACCGATTTACCAGACTTCGACTTACATCCAGGAAGAGTTGGGAAAAACGAAGGGCTACGACTACGCGCGGACAAATCATCCGAACCGCAAAGCGCTGGAACGCACCATGGCGAAGCTCGAGGGCGGCAGCGCAGCGTACGTCTTCACATCCGGAATGGCTGCCATTGACTCCGTGTTCCGGCTAATGCGTCCCGGCGACCACGCGATCATTTCCGAGGCCGTGTACGGCGGCGTCATTCGTCTCAGCACGCAATTCCTGATCCAATGGGGGCTCGAGTTCAGTTTTGTCGACACGTCTTCACCCGAACTTGTGGAGCGGGCGATCAAATCCAACACTAAAATGATTTACGTGGAGACGCCCACGAATCCGACGATGTGCGTCACGGACATTGCGGCCATCGCTAAAATCGCGTCGGCGCACAACGCCACCATGGTGGTTGACAATACTTTTCTGAGTCCTTACCTGCAGTCGCCGCTGGCGCTGGGCGCTCACATTGTGGTCCATTCGATGACCAAATATTTGAATGGGCACAGCGATGCGGTCGGTGGTTCTGTTACGCTGACGCGGGCGGAGGACGCGGAAAAAATTTATTTTCTGCAGCGCTCGACGGGAGCAGGGCTTGCGCCCATGGATTGTTTTCTCGTCTCGCGCGGAATCAAGACTCTAGCCGTGCGCATGAAGCAACACGATGCCAATGGCCGGACAATCGCCCGCTACCTCGAAGACCATCCGCGCGTGAAGTGCGTGATGTACCCCGGCTTGCCCTCCCACCCGCAACACGAAGTGGCCGTGAGGCAGCAGCGCGGGTTTGGGGCAATGATTTCGTTTGACGTCGTTTCCATGGAAAATGCGCGCACACTTCTCAATAGTTTGAAGCTGTGTTCGCTTGCGGAAAGTCTTGGCGGCGTGGAAACCCTCATCTCGCACCCGGCGACCATGACCCATTCCTCGGTTCCTGCCGAAGTGCGTCAGCGTATTGGCATCACCGATGGCCTGATTCGCATCTCCGTGGGAATAGAAGATGTGGAAGATTTGATAAATGATCTCGATCAGGCGCTATGTAAGATTTAAGTAGCACAGGCACTCCTGCCTGTGCTACTAGACCCCACGTCAATCCGACTTTTTCCGCAGCCTGTGAAGCCTGTTCGACTTAATCCTCATCCATCCAGGCCAGATATTTGCGCGAACCTGCAGCGATGGGCAGAGCAATGAATTCCGGAACCTCGTAAGAGTGGAGTCGCTCGACGGCGGCTTGCAGTTTGGCAAGATGCTTTCGCGATGTCTTGATCAGCAGTAATCGCTCCCGCGCGGATTTCACCTTCCCCTTCCAGCGATAAATCGAAGTGACCGCGCCGGGCACAATATTCACGCAAGCGGCCAGGCGCGCTTCGATCACAGCCCGCGCAATGCGTTTCGCTTCCGCCACGCTCCCGCAAGTGACGAGAATCACAAATTTATCGGTCAAGGTCCCCTCCCGGGCCGTTACTCTTTCTCGAAAGTGTGAATTCCATCTTTCTCATCTTTGCATGACAAGCTACAATACCTGCCAGAAGGTGAAAATATTTTCTTAAAATGACGCCGACAATTAAATTCGGAACATC
>DATAPT010000429.1:0-9367 GCA_036265065.1 Candidatus Acidiferrales bacterium
CTTGAGCTTGGCGATCTGGCGATCGATTGCTTCCGGCACGACGTACACTTCCGCCTTCAGCTCCGACGCGTGCTTCAACATGTATTCGGCCGAAAGCGCTTGGTTCGCAAAGCTCATATCCATCACGGCGGCCGGATGCCCCTCCGCCGCGGCTAAATTAATGAGGCGTCCTTCGCCCAGCAGGTAAATCCTGCGTCCGTCCTTCGTGGAATATTCTTCGACAAACGGGCGTGCGATCTTTTTGCCGTTGGACATTTTTTCCAGCGCCGGGATATCGATTTCGACGTTGAAGTGTCCTGAGTTGCAGATCACCGCGCCGTCCTTCATTCGCTCAAAGGAGTCGTGCGCCAATACTGATTTATTTCCGGTGACGGTGACAAAGATGTCGCCGATCTTGGCGGCCTCGGCCATGGGCATCACGCGGAAACCATCCATCACGGCTTCGATCGCGCGCACCGCATTGATTTCGGTGACGATCACGTCCGCGCCCAAACCTTTGGCACGCATCGCCACGCCCTTGCCGCACCAGCCGTATCCGGCAACCACGACCTTGAGGCCGGCAATCAGCAGGTTTGTCGAGCGGATGATGCCGTCGATCGTGGATTGGCCGGTGCCGTAGCGGTTATCGAAGAAATGCTTCGTCTCCGCGTCGTTCACCGCAATCACGGGATATTTTAACGTTCCGTCTTTGGCCATGGCGCGCAGGCGAATCACGCCGGTAGTTGTCTCTTCCGTGCCGCCGATTACGTCCTTCACGAGGTGCTGGTGCTTCGTGAGCAACAACGTCACGAGGTCCGCGCCGTCGTCCATGGTCATTTGCGGTTTGTGATCGATGCAGGCATTCAAGTGCGCATAATACGTGGCGTTGTCTTCGCCCTTGATCGCGTAAGTCGGAATTCCATAATCCTTGATGAGCGACGAGGCGACTTCATCCTGCGTCGAAAGCGGATTCGATGCGGCCAACACAAGATCAGCGCCGCCGTCACGCAGCGCGATGGCCAGATTTGCCGTTTCGCTGGTTACGTGCAAGCACAGGGAAAGGCGCACGCCCTTCAGCGGCTGTTCCTTGATAAATCGTTTGCGTATCAGCTGCAGAACGGGCATTTGTTGATTGGCCCATTCGATTTTTCGTTTCCCTGACTCCGCGAGTTTAATGTCGCGAACGTCCCCCGCCGTGCTCTGCGTAATATTTGTCACGCGAATCTCTCCTGTCTTTCGAATTGTAGCGCCCGCTTTCAAGCGGGCACTTACAGGCCTGGCAGATGCTCGCCTAAAGGCGAGCGCTACGGGGCAAACCGCAACATTGCCCCAAATTCATTGGCATCGTTACATTGTTACATTAGTGCCGGGCCACAACTTCTTTTCCGCTGAGTCCAGCCTGGCTGCGAATCGATTCCGCCTTGTCCGTCATTTCCCAAGTAAATCCAGGGCCGGAGCGTCCGAAATGGCCGAAGGATGCCGTGGGGCGGTAGATAGGTCGCCGCAGGTTCAACGATTCGATGATCCCGCGCGGAGTCAGTTTGAAGGTGCTGCGAATTAAATCCGTGATTTTTTCATCGGGAATCGTGCCCGTGCCAAACGTATCGGCCATGACCGAAACGGGATCCGCAACGCCAATCGCATAGGCGAGTTGCACTTCCACCTTGCGCGCGACACCCGCAGCCACCAGATTCTTGGCCACGTGGCGCGCCATGTAGCATGCCGAACGATCGACCTTCGAAGGATCTTTGCCGGAAAACGCGCCGCCGCCATGCCGGCTGTATCCGCCATAGGTGTCCACGATAATCTTGCGGCCCGTAAGGCCCGCGTCGCCCATCGGTCCGCCGACTACGAAGCGGCCGGTCGGGTTGATGTGAAATTTCGTGTTTTTGTCCATCAGTTCGGCGGGAACCACTTTGCGAATCACTTCGTCACGGATGACATTTTGCAGGTCCGCGTTCGAAACGGATTCGCTGTGCTGCGTCGAGATGACTACGGCATCCACGCGTACGGGCTTATCGCCATGATATTCAACCGTGACCTGCGATTTGCCGTCAGGACGGAAGAAGTCAACAATGCCCTGGCGACGGACATCAGACAAACGTTTCACAAGCTTGTGTGCCAGTGTGATGGGGAGCGGCATCAACTCTTCTGTCTCGTCGCAGGCAAAGCCGAACATCAAACCCTGGTCGCCTGCTCCGCCGGTGTCAACGCCCATAGCGATATCTGGAGACTGGCGATGGAGCGAAGAAATGACGGCACAGGTTTCAGCGTCGAAGCCGAATTTGGCTCGCGTATAGCCGACATCGCGAATCACATCGCGGGCAAGGTCGGAATAATCCAGCACCGCGGTGGTCGTAATTTCGCCGGCCACCATGACGAGTCCGGTGGTCACGAGCGTTTCGCAGGCCACGCGCCCCATGGGGTCCGCGGTGAGCACGGCGTCCAGCACCGCGTCAGAAACCTGATCGGCAATCTTGTCCGGGTGACCTTCGGTCACGGATTCCGATGTAAACAAAAATTTGCGATTCTTATCGCTCAAGCCAGCACCTCTTCTAAATAATCCGCAAAAAAGCGCGGTTATGGCTGTATCCCAAGAACTATTTTGACCCAAATCGACGCTAACATGCGCCCACACCCATGTCAACGAATTGAGGCCAAACGGATTTAGCAAACGCTTAATAGCGAAAGAAGTGAGTTGAACGGTTCGCGGAGATCATTGACTGGCCGCATTGCGATTACGAATCTTCTTCCGTTTCGGCCGCCATGCCTAGCGTGCCTTTTCGCCGCGCCAGTAAATAATGGCGGATAAATGGATCGAGATCGCCGTTAAGCACGCGATCGACATCGCCCATTTCAAATTTTGTGCGGTGATCTTTGATCAGGCGATAGGGTTGCAAAGTGTACGTGCGGATCTGGCTGCCGAAACTGATGTCGCGCTTGGTTTCGTCCATCTTGCGGGTCTCAGCCTGGCGCTTTTCGATTTCCGCTTCATAGAGGCGCGAGCGGAGCCACTTCATGGCCAGTTCCCTATTTTTGTGTTGGCTGCGCTCGTTCTGGCATTGCACGACGATTCCTGTCGGGATGTGCGTGATGCGCACCGCGGTTTCCACTTTGTTCACGTTTTGGCCGCCCGCGCCGCCCGCACGGAATGTGTCCAGGCGAATTTCTTCCGGCTTTACGACGATATCGATTCGGTCGTCAATTTCCGGAATGACGAACACGGAAGCGAAAGAGGTGTGGCGCCGCGCAGCTTGATCGAAGGGCGAAATGCGGATCAGGCGATGCACGCCGCTTTCCGTGGACAAAAATCCGAATGCGTTCTGGCCTTCGACGCGCACGGTTGCCGATTTCAGGCCCGCGCCTTCTCCGGGCGTCAGGTCCATAACAGTCGCGGTGAAGCCCTTCTGCTCCGCCCAGCGCAGATACATGCGCAGCAGCATTTCCGCCCAGTCCTGCGATTCCATTCCGCCCGCACCGGGCTTGATGGTCATGATGGCGTTGAGGTGATCGTTTTCGCCCGTGAGCAGCGTGACCGTTTCAAGCTCCGAAACGTAGGTTTCCGCGGCGGTCATTTCGCGCTCGGTTTCCTTCAGCAGCGAATCGCGTTGCGCGGAATCTTTCTCTTCTTCGGCCAGATGAAAATAAGTTTCGATATCGCTGGCCATGGTCGCCAGCTTGGTGTCCGAGGCGAGAACCGCCTCGGCCGCTTTGCGCTGCTGCATGACTTTCTGTGCCTGTTCCTGGTCCTGCCAGAAATCCGGCTGCGCGATTTTCTTTTCGAGGGAGGCTATGGTGTCGCGGCTGCGGGCAACGTCAAAGATAACTCCGCACGAGTTCGATGCGCTTGCGAAGTTCGTCCTGCTGCCGCTGTAAATCTTCAATCATCATGATGGAATGTCCCGCTCAATCAGGAAATTTTGCGCGCTTGCGTGCCGCGCGCAGCCATCAACAGTAACACGAGCGAGAAGAGAACGCACAGCCACGGCAGCCAGTCTCCCCATCGCGTATACAGCGTCATATCGGAGCGAAATGCGTAGGGGGCGTCCAGTTCCCCGCGAATGTTCGGCTGCATGCGGGCGACAGTTCTGCCGTAAGGATCGACGGAAACCGTGATTCCATCGTTCGTGTCGCGCAAAAGCCACCGGCGGTTTTCCACGGCCCGCACGCGAGCCATCGCCAGATGCTGCTGCGGGGCGCCTGAACCGCCGAACCAGCCGTCATCTGAAATATTTATGAGAAGTTGTGCGCCACCTAGAGTGAAACGCCGCACTTCATTTGGAAAAATCGCTTCGTAGCAAATTAAAACGCTTGCGGGGCCACCTGCAATTTTTCCAACTTTGTATTGCGAGCCGGGTTGGAAATCGCCGATCAGGCTTGTCAAATCGCGCGCAAAGAAAAACCAATTTCTCCAGGGCACGTATTCGCTGAACGGCACAAGGTGAATCTTGTCATAAATAAAATCGAGCTCGCCGTTCGCGCCCAGTAGGGCGGCGCTGTTGCTTGCGCCGATCTGGCCATTGCCAAGCGGCTTCCAGTCGATCACGCCGACTAAAAATCCGTTCCCTGCGCCGCGTGCGATACGCATGGCGCGCGATTGAAAATCGGCGTCCTGCAAGGAAAATGGCGCAGGAACTTCCGGCCACACGACGATGCCGGGCGTTTTCTGCGCCGCCTCGATGCTGGTCTGCTCCAGTTGATCCATTTCCGCGGCGTGCGTCTTCATCCAGTCCGAGGGATAGCCATTGGAAACCGGAAAATTTGTTTGCACCAGATGGGCCACGTGATCGCCTGAAGCCAACGGCACGAATAGAGGGCCAGCAATGGCAATAATAAACAGCGCGGCTGTCACTCCTCCCAACAATTTGCATTCCGTTTTTTTAAGTTGAATGAATCGCAGGATGGCCCACGCCACGAGACTGTTGTAAGCCGCCACCACAAACGAGAGGCCAAAAATTCCCGTGATGGCCGTGACTTGCACGAAAGCCAAATTTCTCGCCGCCACATAGCCAAGTAAATTCCAGGGAAAGCCGATCGCTGGCATGTACATTGTGCCGAATTCCAGCGACACCCAAAGAAATGGCGCGGCAAAGCATGCGCGTTCAACGGAAATTTTCCCCAGCCAGGCAATGGCCGCAGCAAACACCGCATGAAATATGGACAAAACGAGGACGACCAACAGGAAAACGCCCGCAGCTTGCACAACGGGGAGTGGACCATACTGCCGCATGACGTTATAAAACCACGGCAAGCTCAGCCCGAAATAAACTGCGCCCTGCACAAATCCCAACACAACCGCAAATCGCGGCCGCTCTCCCATTACCGCGACAATCAACACAGCGGGCGCGATCCATCCCAGAATTGGGATATTGAATAATGGGTACGCCAGCGCCAGCGCAAAGCCGGAAGCAAGCGCAAGCAAGAGACGCACAGTCCTCGACAAGTTCATAGCCACGGCATTGTAGACTGACCGCAGTCCAACAGCCAATTTTGCCAATTGGAGGTTTTACTTGAGAAATTTTGACGGTGCCAAAAAGTCAGCCGTCGAGGGGAAGCCCTGCGCACTCAGCGCTTAGTGATGGACTTGAATCCGTTCGCTTCCAAATCGTTGCGTGCAGTGGCTGCTGCCTGATTGTCGGGATAGGGCCCGACTTGAACGCGGTAATATTTGTCCGCGCTGGGAGGAATCACGATGGCTGGAAATTTTTTCTTCTGCAGGGCCTGCGCGAGGGCTAGAGCGTCGTCCTGATGGAGCACGGCCGCAACCTGCAGCATGATCGTGCCTTTCGGAATCAACGGACCGCCCAAGCCGCCCGTTGCTTTCCCAGGTTTTGCGGCCTTAAAAGGTGGAGCAGGTTTCGAAACGGGTGCGGAAGGAGCCACAACCTTAGGAGGCGGTTGCAAGTGATCGGAATTCGCCTGCGGATCGGCGGAATGATAAAAATCCCAATCGGAATTCGTTTTTTGCGCCTGTGAATCGTCCGGCGGCGGCGGTTCCGGCTTGGCTTTGGATTTCGCGGAGGGAGGAACAGCGGCAGACGTGCCGGGTTCGGCCGGAGCGGCAATGACGGTACGACTTCTGGAATCGCCCTGACTTCGCCCCATTAAATAACCGAGCGTAAAAACAACGCCAAAAATGACGACGAGCAGCAGAAACAATCCGACCAGGTGTCTGCTCTCCAGAACAAAATCGCTGCCGCTTTTTCTTGTATTTGACGCCATCTATTGTTTTCTGGACCCGATCGCCTGTACCCACTCATTAATAATATCGATCGGCAGCGGGAACACAATCGTTGTGTTTTTTTCCACGCCGATTTCGGTAAGGGTCTGCAGGTAACGAAGCTGAATCGCAGCGGGCTGAGTTGCGAGCACTTGCGCGGCTTCGGCCAATTTCGCGGAAGCTTGCGCTTCCCCCTCCGCGTGAATCACTTTTGCGCGCCGTTCCCGCTCCGCCTCGGCCTGCCGGCCGATCGCGCGCTGCATCTGTTCGGGAATATCAACCTGCTTCACTTCCACCTTAGTTACCTTAATACCCCAGGGCTCGGTATCCTGGTCAAGAATCACCTGCAATTTACTATTTACTTTTTCGCGCTCGGCGAGGATTTCATCCAGCTCAAATTGTCCGACGATACTGCGCAGCGTGGTCTGCGCCTTCTGCGAAGTCGCGTACATATAATTCTGCACGCGAGACACCGCGAGATTCGCATCCACGACCGCGAAATAAGCGACCGCGTTTACTTTCACAGATACGTTATCACGCGTGATGATGTCCTGCGAAGGCACATCCAGAGTTTCGATTCGCAAAGAGACACGTGTCAGCGTCTCGATCGGATAAAAAACGAGGCATAGCCCGGGACCTTTGGCGTTCGGCATCATGCGCCCGAGGCGCAAAACCACGCCGCGTTCCCACTCCTTCAGCACATTCACGGAATTCCAGAACCAGATAAAACCGACAAAGAGCGCGATCATGACTCCGTACAGTGAAAAACTCGAAAGGTCCATATTTCCTCCTCGCCTGCTGCCCGACCCATTGTCTGCGGATTTCCACCGTGTGCAAGTGCAATTTATTTTGCGAGGGCGGAGTGCTCCGCCGGAACCACGTGCAATGTGAGCCCCTCGAAACTTACCACACGAACGTGCGAACCATCTGGAATCGCTTCTCGCGCAACGGCGCGCCACAACGCTCCGTTGAGCCGCACCATTCCCTCAAACATTTCCGAATCGGCGGTTTTCACGAGCGAGCTCGTGACTTCGACGATGGTTCCCACAAATTGCTCGCGCCCCATCGACGGCTTCCAGGTGCGCGATTTCAGCACCAGGCGCATCAGAAAAATGACGATGACCGCAAACGGAAGCGTCGCGCCCAGCGCCACGCCGAGGCTCACGCCCGCATGGGTCAGCGGCGAACGCACCAGCATCAATGCGCCCAGCAGCATCGAGACAATCCCGCCAATCGCCAGCACGCCATGGCTCGTGTATTTCGCCTCTACAATAAATAATCCCAGCGCCAAAACAATTAAAACAATTCCCGCGGGCGCCACCGGCAGAATGTGCATTGCGTATAGAGCCAGCACCAGCGCTATTCCGCCGACAACTCCCGGCGCGACCATGCCCGGGTGCGTGAATTCCACGTATAACCCAAGGACTCCGACAATTAACAAAATAAAAAATGCATCGGGCTGAACGATCCGCGAAAGAAATTGCTGGCGGAAGGACATCGAGAACGGAACTCGTGCAGGATTATTCAACGCAAGCTGCACAATCGAACCATCGAAGCGCTTGATTGTGCGGCCATTCAACTTTGCCAATAAATCGTCCGGCGAATTCGCAACCAAATCGATCAGGTGGCCGTCGAGCGCCTCGGTTTCGGTCCAGGCTTTTCCATCCACCACCGCGGATTCCGCCAGCGCCACATTCCTTCCGCGCTTCGCGGAATAGCTGCGCAGAAACGCAGTGGCGTCATTCAATATTTTTTTCTTCAGCATTTCATCCACCTGCACCGGAAATCCGCCAATCGCCAGCAGCGGCGAAGCCGCGCCCGTATGTGTTCCCGGAGCCATGGCCGCAATATCCGCGGAAAGCAAAATAAAAAATCCGGCGGAAGCTCCGCGCGATCCCGACGGCGAAATATAGATCGCCACGGGCACGGGCGAATCGAGAATGTGATGAATGATGTCCTCCATTGAGGTGGAAAGCCCTCCCGGAGTATCCATCGTGATCAATACGAGACTTGCGTGGCGCTGGGCGGCTTCTTCGATGCCGCTGTCGACATACTCCGCCATTACCGGCTCGATTTCGTCTCCAATTCGCAACTCAAAGATTTGCGGCTGGCCGGGTGAAGAAGAAATTTTTGTTTGAGAAGTTTGTGCTCGCAGTGCGAACGATGCGGATAGCAAAACAACAAAGGAAATAATTGCGACAGCCGTAGCATTCCGGAATCGGAAAAAATTCATGGAGCGGCCATTGCCGCTTTGTTTCATTGGCGAACTCCGCCGCTATCCGTTTTGCGAGGCCCCTTCCCTGCCGGCGACTGACCCTCGGGAGCTTCGCCGCCGGGACGCAGAAGTGTGCGATCAAAATTTCTGGACACACGCGCCATTCTCGCCAGCGCCACTCCGTCCTGAAGATTCGGCATCACTTGCTTATCGCCTTTTTCCGAAGCCTCGGCCCTGATGGCCGATGCTTCCGCCGTTCGCCCGAGCGATTCCAGAGTTGCAATGGATAATACTCTCGCTTCCTTGTCATCGGGAGCGATTTTTCGAGCGTGCTCCAGCGCGGTTACCGCGGCGGCCGTTTGCTTCCCGATGATTTTCGCAATCGCAATATTGATCCAGTAGTCGGCTTCTTCGGGATCCAGCGCGGAGGCGCGCTCAAATTCAGTTTCCGCCTCATTCCATTTTCCAATTTGCAGGCGGGAGACGCCAAGGTTGTTGCGCATTTCCGGCAATTCCGGAAGCCAGTCTTTTTCTCCGGTTTTGCGCGTGCGTTCGAGCAAGCTGGAAAAGGCAGCTTCGGCGCGAGTGGCGTCATTACGAGCCAGGTGGCATACGCCTGTGGCAAAACTCGCTTCCGCCCCATCCGGTCGATTGGGAGGCACGCGCGAATACCACACCAGCGCGGAGTCGCAGTCGTGACGCTTGAAATAAATTTGACCAAGTTCAAATGCCGGGCGGTCCCAGTTTGGCTCCAGGCGGGCAGCTTCGCGCAGCAGGCGAAGACGCTCTTCATCCTGCGATCCGGTAACGCCGCGAATGAAATTTTCAAGAGCCTCGGGTCGCAAAGACGGAGGCGGTTCGGAAAAACTGGATTCGTCCTGATTCGCGCCCTGCAACGGGCATTGCTTTTTATTCACCGCGCATAAGACTTTCCATGTCAGGCGGGCATGGAC
>DATAPT010000430.1:0-7025 GCA_036265065.1 Candidatus Acidiferrales bacterium
AAACTGATCAAGTAGGTTACTTTTTCTAGTTGGCAAATGTCCTGATATCGAAGAGGGGGAAATAATGGGCAGGAAAATTACGCGCGCCGGTGCGGCATTTTTGTCGATCATTTCATTGCTTCCGGCGCAGATTTTTGCGCAGGATCAGCAGGGCGGGGCATCGGCTCAAGGGCAATCCGCGGCGCAAACTGGGCCGCAGGTTGCATCTCCCAGCCCGGCTCAGCCGCGCACGATGAACATGAATCTGGATTATTCGTCGGGACGAAAATGGTTTCCCAACCTTATCGAGCCATACAAGCCGGTGACAATTCCCGCGCCGCCGCTGACAAATTCTCCTCGTATCGATCAGTTGCTGCAGAACGGCAAGCTGATGCTGAGCCTGCAGGATGCGATTTCGCTGGCGTTGGAAAATAATCTGGCGATTGATGTGGAGCGCTACACGCCGTGGCTGAATGAAGTGAATTTACTGCGCGCCCGGTCCGGTATAAATGGTCTCGTGCCGTTTGACCCGACTGTGACCGGAAGCCTTAACATTCAGGACTCGGTTACGCCGCTGAATAACCCGTTGTTCGCCGGTGTTATACCGACCGGAACAACGACGCCGACGAACCAGGCTCCGCCGGCATTCATTCAGCATATTGGAAATGTAAATGTTCAATACAACCAGAATTTTCTTACGGGTACGCAGCTTCAAGTGGGGATGACCAACGATCGGACTTCCTCCAATTTTGGATTTTTTAATTTATACAATCCTGACGTGCAGTCGGCGCTCAGCGTAACCATCACGCAGCCATTGCTGCGCGGATTCGGCGTTCTGCCAAACACACGGCTCATTATCGAGGCCAAGCGCACGATAAAGGTGGGCCTTTCGCAGCTGGAGCAGCAGGTGATGGCCACCACGGCGCAGGTATCCAACGATTATTGGGAACTTGTGTATGCGCGGGAAAACGTGAAAGTGGAGGAAGCGGCAGTCAGCGTTTCGCAGCAATTGTTCGATGAAAATTCAATGCGCCTACAGATTGGCACGCTCTCTTCGCTGGACGTGCTGACGGCGCAATCGCAACTGGCCACCGACAAGCAGGCGCTGGTGCAGGCGCAATCCGTGCAATTGCAAGACGAAACGACACTATTGAATGACATTACGAAAGATCCGCTTGCGCCCGCGCTGATGGGCGCGGAAATTATTCCGACCACCATGATTTCGACGCCGGACACGAGCGAAAATGTGCAGATCGCCGACGCCGTGAAAGAAGCGTGGCAGAAGCGGCCTGAACTGAAGCAGGCCTCCTTGAATTTGGAAAACGCGGGAACCGATGTGAAAGCGACGAAAAATGAATTGCTGCCGTCAGTGAATCTCTTCGGCGAATATATCGCTTCCGGCCTCGGCGGAGTTCAGACGGTCGCGACTTCTGGGGGCGGGGTGGTCGTATTTCCGGGCGGCACGCCACAGGACCTGGGTCGCGTGTTCAACGGGAGCTACTCGACGTTCGAGGGAGGAATAAATTTCACGCTGCCAATCCGCAATCGCGCGGCGCAAGCGGATAACGCGCAGGCGTTGCTGGTCGAGCGGCAGCAAAAAACGCAATACAGGCAGGAGCAGAACACGATTTTCGTCGGCGTGCGAAATGCGCTGATCGCCATGCGAGAAGATCGCGCGTCACTCGCCGCCGCGGAAGAGGCGAAAAGGCTGGCCGTGCAAACGTTGCAGGATGAAGAAGAAAAATACAGGCTCGGCGCATCGACCAGCTACAACGTGGTCCTGCGATCGCGCGACGTCACCTCCGCGGAAGGCACTGAGCTGCGCGACCGCATTAATTTGCTGGAAGACGAATTGAAATTTAACCAGGCCATGGGGCGCACTCTGGAAGTAAATCAAATCACACTGAACGACGCGTTGAAGCATTAGTCCGTATTTTTAATGAAGATGTTGATTGTAGTGCGCAAAGCTATTTAGGGAGAGTTGTCGGTGACATTTTTTTGTGGCGCGGGCGCCACAAAAGGCGCGAGTCTCGCCGATTATCTATACGGTTAAAATCCTTCTTCGACAAGTTTTGCAATGCTGAGTCTTGACGCGGGAGATTCCTGGCGAGCTTCCAGGATGCGGTCGACATGTTTGGCTAGGATGTCGCACTCCACGTTTACGGAGTCTCCTACTTTCAGGGCGCACAAGTTGGTGTGTTCGTAGGTGTAGGGAATGATGGCGGTTTCAACGATGCCGTCATGCCATCTGGCGACGGTCAGGCTGATGCCGTCCAGCGCGATGGAACCCTTCATGGCGATGTAGCGCGCGAGTTCGGCGGGAACTTGCACGCCGAACCACCAATTTGCGCCTTCGGGTTCGAGGCGCGTAACGCGGCCGACTCCGTCCACGTGGCCTTGCACGAAATGGCCGCCGAGTTCTTTCATCGCTGTCACCGGGCGCTCCAGATTCACATGCATGCCAGGTTTCATGTGGCCAAGGCTCGTGCGGCGCAGTGTCTCACCGGACAAGTCGGCGGCAAACGTGGCGGCGGAGATATCGATGGCCGTGAGGCAGCAGCCGTTGACCGCGATGCTTCCTGATTTTTCGAGGCCCAGGATCAGCGGCCCGGCATTCACACGAATGCTGGCGCCGATTTGATCGGATCGTGTGCCGCTGAAATCGGAACGCGTGCCGACGTCGCACAGTTCGACCGATTCGACGGTGCCAACGTGCTCAACGATTCCTGTAAACATCGCGCAAATACCCCTCGATGGCGAAATCCGATCCAGACGGCTGGATCGTTACATCCTGCAATTCTTTTACGGACTGAATTTGCCGGGGCGCCGAACCTGCGCGAGGCGATTTCCTCGCGGAGCCGGCAAATTTCGGTGCGAAATATACGCGCATCTTGTCCACAATGCCCGCCGCGACGGCAGCTGAGTTCAGGATTGCGCCTGCTTCCAGGAGCACGCTCAAAATATTGCGGCGGCCAAGTTCTTCGATGGCTTCCGCCGGATCAGGCTGCGAGCCGCGCCTGGTGAGACGCACCACTTCGACACCGGCACGGCGCAGGGCGCGCGCTTTCGGCGAATTTTCTTTTGCGCGCGTGAAGACCAGAACATCGCCATTGGCCGTGCGCACAAGATTTGAGCGCAAGGGCAAGCGCAGTTGTGAATCCAGGATGACGCGCAGCAATTTTCGGCGGCGCGGCATCTCCGTGCGATCAGTGAGATACGGATCGTCCACAAGCACGGTGCCAATCCCGGTCATCAATGCGTCCGAAGCGTGGCGCATGCTTTGCACTTCGGCGCGCGATTCGGGTGACGAAATCCAGCGATCTTTTAAAGGAACATTCGCGCGCTTGCCTCTGCTTTTTTCTGCATGGGGCAGCACAAGTTGGCCGTCGAGCGTAAGCGCGGATTTAAGCGTGACCAAAGGTTTGCGCGAAACGATCCATCGCGCGAAGGCTTCGTTCAGAAGTTTCGCTTCGGCCTCACGCAATCCCGTGCTGACTTCGATGCCGGCTGCGCGCAATTGTTTGAAGCCGCGGCCAGCGACTGCGGGATTTGGATCCGGCATCGCCGCTACGACGCGGGCCACGCCTGCGGCAATTACGGCCTGTGTGCATGGGCCGGTGCGCCCTGTGTGGCAGCAAGGTTCGAGGTTGATGTAAAGCGTCGCGCCTCGCGCGGATGCGCCCGCTGCCTCCAGCGCGAGGACCTCGGCATGCTTGATGCCGTCGTATGTGTGAAAACCTTCGCCGATTACGATGCCGTCTCGCACAAGGACGGCGCCGACCATGGGGTTTGGACTGGTGAGTGCAATTCCATTCGCGGCTAATTCAAGCGCGCGCTCCATGAAAGCGACGTCGGCTTCGATGGTCGGCACGTTAGTCGTAGATGCGGAAGTGTTCACGGGTATCCGTCCAAATATTTCAGTATCGATTTTAGTTGCGCGGGCTTCAGCCTGCGCGGTGGTCCTTGCAAGGCCTAAATTCCGCTGGCTGAAGCCCGCGCCACTAAAGCAAGCTCAATCAAAAAGGGAAGTGACAAAAATTTCCGCGTCGAATGGCACGAGATCATCGATCGATTCGCCGGTGCCGACGTATTGCACGGGCAAGCCAAGTTCGCGCGTGATGGCCACGACGATTCCGCCTTTGGCTGTGCCATCCAGCTTGGTCAGCACAATTCCCGTGACGCTTGCGGTAGCCGTAAATTCTCTGGCTTGTAAAAGGCCGTTCTGTCCCGTGGTCGCATCCATGACGAGCAGGACTTCGTGCGGCGCGCCGGGAATGACTTTTGTGGCCGTGCGTTTCATTTTGTCGAGCTCTGCCATCAAGTTTTGTTTGTTGTGCAGTCGCCCCGCGGTATCGACGATCACGACGTCCGCGTTGCGCGCGCGCGCGGAAGAAAGCGCGTCGTAAACAACGGCCGCCGGATCGCCCCCGGATTTCGTTTTCACAATTTCCGAACCTGTGCGCGTGGCCCACACAGCAAGTTGTTCAATGGCGGCGGCACGAAATGTATCGCCCGCAGCGAGCACCACATTCTTGCCGTCCTTGTGCAAGCGGTGGGCGAGTTTGCCGATCGTGGTTGTTTTCCCTGTACCATTCACGCCGACAACGAAAATAACAAGCGGATGCGGCACCTTCGCGGCGGCCGCATTTCCATTGGGCGATGGAACCGTGCGCAGAACATGCAGCAACTGGTTTTTCAATTCCGCTTTGAGGTCTGCCGCACTGCTGAGCGCGTGGCGTTCCAGTTTCTGGCGCACCGCTTCCAGAATCTGATGCGTTGTGCGCGGGCCAAGGTCAGCGGCAAGCAGGGCGTTTTCAAGCTTTGTCAGCAACTCGGGGTCGATCTGTTTTTCACCCGAGATCAGATCCTCGACCTTTGTGGAAATCTGATTGCGTGTTTTCGAGATGGATTGCTTCAGGCGGTCGAGTAGCGACCCGCCCTCTTTGGCCTTTTTCTTTTCGTCGTCTTCCTTGTTGTTAAAAAGTGAAAGCATGTAATTTTTCGCGCCTACATAGCCCCATGATCCGTAAGAGACGCTGAAGGCTGTATTCTAGCAGAAGAAAACGTCCTTACGCGGCGAGGCTCGTCTCCCGCGGCGGAATCATTTGTGGTCCACGCACAAAGTCGCCCGGCCAAAAGGCGGCCGGCCTCTACGAAAGCAAATTCAGGTCACTTGTTGTATGATGCCGCCAATTGGTGCGGTTCCGGATTCAGCCATGGCGAAGCAAAATTTATCTCTTAGAGGTGCGTGATGATCCCTACGCAAACAAGAATTGTGGTGGCGGCTCTGCTATTTTTGACTTTTTCCGCCGCGGGATCCCGCGCGCAAATGGGTGCGAATCGGGATGCGGACACTGCCGCCATCAAGCAAACCGTAGCCTCGTTCGCCGAAACCTGGAACAGCCATGACGCGCATGCCGTAGCCATGCGCTATGTGGAGGACGGCGATTTTTCGAGCGTGAAGGCCGAGCCAAGCCATGGCCGCAAGGAACTCGAAGATCACTACAACACGATCTTCACTACATTTTTGAAGAACGCGCACACAACGGATACGGTCAGGAGCATTCGCTTCCTTGCGCCAGACCTCGCGTCCGTGGATATCGATTGGCTGGTGACGGATCCCTCCGCGCCGGGAGGAGTGCTGCGCAAGGGGCTGCTCACGTGGATCATGTCCAAGAGGAACGGGCAGTGGATGATCGTGATTTACCACGAGCAGGCTTTCTAACCCAACCGATCTGAACTCGCTTGAAAATCAGGAGGACGTTATGCTTTCAATTCGGATGAAGTCCGTCATCGCGCTGTTTTTGTTTTCCGTATTCGCGTGCGTCGCAAGCTGGGCGCAGACACCGGCAAAGATGGATGCGGATTCGGCGGCGATCAAGCAATGCGTGGCCGCGTGGGAAGATGCCTGGAACCGCCATGACGCGCATGCCACGGCGACGGCATACGTGGAAGACGGAGATTTTTCGAGCACCACGGGCGTCCCGAGCCATGGGTGGAAAGACCTGGAAGCGCATTACAACGAAATCTTCACCACGTTTCTGAAGGACGCTCATCGCACCGACACGGTGAGAAACATTCGCTTTCTCACTCCCGATATCGCCGCCGTCGATATTGACTGGCAAATGACCGGCGCAAAAACGCGGGACGGCAAAGACATCCCCGTGCGCAAAGGGCTGCTCGATTGGGTTGTGACCAGACAGCACAATGGGCAATGGATGATCACGATTTACCACGAATCCGCATTTTAGATTTTGTGGGAGGTTTTATCTGGCACAGACAGGAGAGTCTGTGTGAGGACTAAAAAATTGAAGCTTCAGCGGCTAAAGCCGCACAAACTTTGTAGAACTTATGTCGTGGCTAAAGCCGCGACCCACAACGATTCTGAAGTTCTCACGCAGGCTCGTTAGCCTGTGGGCTTTGGTCCTTGCCAGGACTAACTGCCACAGGTTAAAGCTTATGCCACGTTAAGGAATAAAAATTCAGGCTTCGACAAGCACGGCAGTCAATCTTAATTTTCCAGCCTTCACCACTCGGCTCAGCGCATCTACAACCGCAGCGTCGAATTTGGTGTTGGCCAACGCAACGATGCGGTTCATCGCAAATTCCAGATCCATCGCCGTCTGATAAGGACGATTGGTGGTCATCGCGTCCAGCGTATCGGCAACGGCGATGATGCGGGCCATCAGCGGGATTTCGTCGCCCTGAATGCCGTGCGGATAACCGCCTCCATCGACGTGCTCATGGTGCAATTCAATTCCGGGCAGCATTTCCTTCAGCTGCGCGACTGGACGCATGATATTCGCGCCCTTCAAGGGATGCTGCTTCATCAACGCAAATTCTTCCGGCGTGAGCGCTCCCGGCTTTTTCAGCACGCGATCGTCGACGCCGATTTTCCCCACATCGTGCAGCAGCGCGGCAATGCGCAGGCGGTCCAGATCTTCCGCGTTCATTCCCAGCGCGTGCCCGATGATCGTGGAATAGCGCGCCACGCGGCCCGAATGGCCTCGCGTGTAGGGATCCTTTTCGTCGATGGCCGCTGCGAG
>DATAPT010000431.1:0-5958 GCA_036265065.1 Candidatus Acidiferrales bacterium
AAGCCCTGCGGTGTTGATCACGAATTCCGCGAAGCTCGCGGCGGAAGTGCCGGCGGAAATCGAAAAATTATTTTCCTGGCTGCCCACCGCGGAAATCGCGCGGCAGGCGTGGCAGAACAACGGCGAAATTATTTTGTGCGACACGCTGGAGGAAATGGTGCAGGAGGCCGATCGAATCGCATCCGAGCATGTGCAGGTGTTGACGCGCGATCCGAATTATTTCCTCGAGCACATGACGAACTTCGGCGCGCTGTTTCTCGGGCATCGCACCAACGTCGCCTACGGCGACAAGGTGATTGGCACGAATCACACGCTGCCCACGATGAAGGCGGCGCGCTATACGGGCGGCTTGTGGGTCGGCAAATTCATCAAAACTTGCACGTACCAGCGCGTGCTTACCGATGAGGCTTCGGCGCTGGTCGGGGAATATTGCTCGCGGCTGTGCGCGCTCGAGGGCTTTGCCGCGCACAAGGAGCAGGCGGACCTGCGGGTGCGCCGCTACGGCAAAAAACCTGTGATGGCCTGAAGAGTAGGACAGGCTTCAGCCTGTCTGCTTTTGACTCTTGCTCGCCGTGCAAAAATTCAAAATCAGACAGGCTGAAGCCTGTCCTACCAGAAGCGATCTCCTTTTTTGCTATGAGAAGTGGTGACAGAAACTATTCCCCAAATACTGTAGAAAGCAGGAATTGTTGATGAATTCGCCACGTGAGAAAGATTCACCTGAGAATGAAAACGGTGAACGAGGCGTTGCCGTCATAACGGGCGGCGCGGGAAGCATGGGCACGGTGATCTGCGGCGCGCTGGCGCGCGAAGGCATGCGCGTGGTAATCGGCTACAACCGGTCCGCCGAGAAAGCGAAAGCTCTTGCCGCGAGCTTGCCGGGAGGGGGGCACGCGGCGCTTGCCGCGCCAGTGACGGATAGCGCGGCGCTTGGCAAATTCGCGGCGGAAATTGAAAGCCGCTACGGCTTCTGCGACGTGCTGATCAATTGCGCGGGCGTGACGCGATTTGTGCCGCACAGCGATCTGGTGGGGCTGGACGATGAGCTGATCGAAAATATACTTTCGACGAATGTGCGCGGGCCGTTTGCGACCATCCGCGCGATGCGCCCGCTGCTCGAAAAGAGCAATCACGCGGGCGGCGCGGTGATCGTCAATATTTCGTCGATCGCGGCGCTTACTGCGATGGGCAGCAACGTGATTTACTGCGCATCCAAAGCGGCCGTTGATAACATGACGAAATCATTGGCCCGTGCGCTCGCGCCGAAAATTCGCGTCGTATCTGTCGCACCAGGCGTGGTGGACAATGATTTTATTCGCTCGATGGATCCGGTGTGGCTCAAGGAGCAAATCGAGCGCACGCCGCTGAAACGGCTCGCTGCGCCGGAAGAAGTGGCTTCGGCGATTATCGCCGTGGTCAAACACCTTACGTTCACCACCGGCGGAATTATTCCCATCGATGGCGGCAGGCCGTTGAGTTAGGAAGGACAGGCTTCAGCCTGTCTTCTTTTGACTTCTTCTTGCCGATAAAAAATCAAAAGCTGACAGGCTGAAGCCTGTCCTACTTTCGCTCGGATTGCAGGTCGATGCCGAGTTGCTGGCACTTTTTGTAGAGGTGGCTGCGCTCCAGGCCAAGGGCGCGCGCGGTGTTGGTCATGTGGTGTTGATTGCGGCGAAGTTCTGCAAGCAGAACTTCGCGCTCGAATGCTTCCAGGCGCTGCGAGAGCGGGCCGCTTCCCACGGTGGCAACCGCTTCACCATTTCGCGATGCGGGCAGCGCGAGCTTTACTTCCTCCGCGCTGATCGTTTCCCCGACGGAAAGCAGCAAAACTCTTTCCACGACATTGCGCAGTTCGCGCACATTTCCCGGCCACGCGTAGCGCTGCAAAATCTCCACCGACTCCGGCGTAAAATATTTCGGCCGCCAGCCATTTTGCGACGACACCTGCGCGGAAAAATATCCGGCCAGCGTTGGAATTTCTTCGGCGCGCTCGCGCAGCGGGGGCAGGACAACCGGAAAAACATAAATGCGATGAAACAGGTCCGCGCGAAAAGATCCCTGCTGAACCATTTCCTCCAGATTGCGGTGCGTGGCGACCACGACGCGCGCATCCACCTGTACCGGTTTGTCGCCGCCGATGCGCTCGATTTCGCCTTCCTCCAACACACGCAGCAACTTGGATTGCATGGCGAGCGGCATGTCGCCAATTTCATCCAGAAAAAGCGTGCCGCCGGACGCCTGCTCAAATTTTCCGACGTGGCGCGTGGCCGCTCCGGTGAACGATCCTTTTTCGTGCCCGAACAGTTCTGATTCGATCAGCTCGGCGGGAACAGCGGCGCAATTCAGAGTGACGAAAGGCCCCGCATGGCGCGGGCTTCGCTGATGAATGGCACGCGCAATTAATTCCTTACCTGTGCCGGTTTCTCCCTGAATGGCGACGCGCGATTCGCTGGCCGCGACGCGTTCCACTTGCGCCATGAGCCGCTCCATCAGCGGACCGGACCAGATCATTTCATGCTTGCCGAGTCGGCTGCGCAGCTCGCGGTTTTCATCCTCCAGATGCCGCAACCGCAAAACATTTTCGATGGTGACGAGAAGTTTGTCGGTCGACAGCGGCTTTTCGAGGAAATCCACGGCGCCCAGGCGCGTGGCTCGCACGGCGGTTTCCACATTGGCCTGGCCTGAGATCATCACCACGGGCGTCGTAATGCCAGCAGCTTTCAAATCTTCCAGCAGCGAAATCCCATCTTTGCCTGGCATGACGACGTCCGAAAAAATCAGGTCGAAGTGTTGCGAGCGGATCAGTTCCAGCGCGCGAACCGCACTCGAGCAAACCGTGGCTTCGTAACCGGCGAGCCGAAACGCGCGCGAAAGCGATGCCAGCGTATTCGGATCGTCGTCGATCAGCAGAAGATGCGCCTTGGGAGTGGTCATAAGAGCTCGCCGGATCAAGCCGTGGTGAAAACGGGCGGGTCCACCGGCTTTTCTCCCGCAAGAGATTCTTTTTCCGGGGAAACTTTTTGCTCCATGGGCAGCTCGATCCGGAATGTTGCGCCCGCGCCGGGTGCGGACTCGACTTCGATTCTTCCCGTGTGGTCGCTGACCACGGACTGCACAATCGCGAGGCCCAGTCCAGTGCCGTGGCGCTTGGTGGTGTAATACGGCGTGAAAAGCCGCGAGCATTCTTCCGGAGAAAGCCCTTCGCCCGTGTCCGTCACTTCGAGGCGCACGGCGCCAGGGCGATGCGCGGTGCGCACCGACAGCGTTCCGCCCGCAGGCATGGCGTCCAGCGAATTCAAAATTAAATTTTCGAGTGCGCGGCGCAGCAGGATCGGATCCGCCATCGGCTTCGGCAGTTTTTCGTCCAGGTATAATTCCGGCGTGATGGGAGGCCGGCCCATGGGGGCAAGCTGCGGCTCGAATAATTTTATGGCGCTGCGCACCAGTTCGTTCAAGTCCACCGGTTCAAATTCCGGAGTGGGCATCTTGGCGAAATCGCTGAAGCGGCTGACGATGGTTTTCAGGCTTTCCAGCTCCGCGCGCAAAGTTGCCGTGGATTCAAAAAATATTTCGTCAAATTGCTCGGAGGTCTGCTCGCGGGCGCGCTGCAGATTTTCGACAGTCAACTGCAAAGGGAATAGCGGATTTTTTAATTCGTGGGCAAGCCGGCGCGCAAGTTCGCGCCAGGCGGCCACGCGCTCGGTCTGCACCAATTGCTCGCGCTGTTCGGTCAACTGGTCCGTCATTTCGTTGAATGCATTGGCGAGCTGGCCGACTTCATCGCGCGAGTGCACTTCCACGTGCGCTTTCCAGTGCCCTGCGGCGACTTCGCGCGATGCCGTCGCAAGCTCTTCGATGGGTCGCGTCACGCGCGCCGAAATCCACCAACCGAGAAGCATGCTCAGTGCAATCACGCCGCCGCCAACCATGAGCGCCAGGATGCGAATAAAACCCAGCATCTGGATCAGATTCTGCCGGGAGCTGCCAATGAGAAGAACTCCCAACGGGTCTCCACCGCGGCCGGCGAGAGGAATGGCATTAAAATTTTCCGAAATCGTATTAGGCGCAGAGCCTGAGGTAACGGTCTTTTGTGTTTCTTTTTGGCTTTTTTGCGATTCGACGATCATCGCGGAGAACAGATCGGGCTGGCTCACTGCGCCGTGCGGATCGGTCAATTCTGAAGGGGTAAAATTTTGCTCCAGATTCCGGTACAGCAGCGTGCGCATTCCTTCCGGAAGGACGAGCGAAGCCAGAAAATTTTGGTCGAGGCGCTGCCCGCCGATCAGGAAGAGGCGCTTTTCGCCGACGCGAACCGAGCGCACCGCGAGCAGGCCCAAATCCACCGCATCCGGCATCTCGACGCGGCTGAGGAACGCGCCCTTGGAATTCCAATCGGGTTCTCCGGTCACCCAATCGATCTTGTAACCGAAACGCGCGGGCCACTCGGAAGAAGAAATCAGCGTGCCATCGTCGGCAACGATATCCACAAAATCGAGTTGCTGCGATTGAGCGATGCCGTGCGCATCGTTGTAATACTGCGAGGCGTCGGCCTGCGGGCGATTCAAGTCCATGGCCATGCGCAGAGTGGCTTCGGCGTCGGCCATGCTCTGCACGCGATGCGCGATTTCATCACCGCGCTGGGCATATTCCCGGCGAAACTGCGCGACGAGCGCGTCCGTGCGCTGACGATCGAATTCCTCGAACGCGGCGCGCGTGTAGACGGACACGCCCCACGCAACCATCGTCACAGCCGCTACAATGGTCACCACGAAGAAAGTCATGAGCTTCGAGCGAAAGCTCATTGCGCGCTTCCTCCGTTTGTTGCGGGCGGACCTAGCCACACGTCTTCCAGTCGCCAACCGCCCCAGCGCGGCGGCATCCAGTCGCGCACCTGAGGGCTGAGTCCATAGCTTTCCGATGCGTGGACGAGCGGGATCACGTGATAGGAGTCAATCGGCGAGCGTTCGGCGGCGTAAATTTGCTCAGGCGTTTCCATCCCTGCGGGGCTATCTCCTTGCGAACGCAAAATTTCAGATAACGACATAGCGGCGTCGGGCGCGGCAACGTGTTCACGAACCAAACTAAAATCAGCCGCCGGGGGTTTCGTCTTCCTATCGACATTTTTTCCGGATACTTGAACCATGATTCCCAGTTCGCGCAAATTTACGGCCACGCGATCGGCCACGGCGCGAGCCTCAGCATCGCTCGAATCGCAGATCAGGACAAGAGGCATGCTGCGGAAATGTGCTTGACTGGAAGCAGCCAGCAAATCTTTCGCATGCGGCAAATCGGCGGCGGCGGAAAATAAATGCGCGTAACCGGAAATCCAATTGGGCAGCAAAGTTCCGGCAACGATTGCCTGGCGCTGCAGAATGACGTCGGCGATGGATGCTCGGTCGATGCCGAGCGAGATGGCTTGCCTGAGGCGGGTATCCTGCACCGCTGGACGGGAAACGTCGAACACCAAAGCAAAAAGTTCTACTGGATCGCTGGAAGCAGTGAGCACGCCGCGTTGCGCCGTGCGACGAACCTGCGATGCGGGCAATTCCACGACGTCCGCCTGGCCAAACGAAATTGCATTCGCTTGCTGCTGGAAATCAACGCCCATGGCGAGCTCGATCTTGTCCACAAACGGGCGGCCTGCCCAGTAGGACGTGTTCGCGGTAAGCGTGGCTTTCGACGTGGCGCTCGTCGCAAACCAATCTTCAATACGAAATGGGCCCGTGCCGGTAAGCGAATTGTCATCGGCGGAATGAAAAACGAAGTAACGGCCCGTAGCCAGCTCCATGGGAAGATTGGGCAAGGAATGTTCCGAAAGAATCACAACGGAATCGGGCGTGGCGCTGACTTCAACGGTTAAGCCCAACAATTGTTGCAACGCTAGCGCCGCAACGGTGGGCGTGAGCGGCGAGCCATCGGTGAATTTCAATCCCTCGCGCAAACGGAATTGCCACGTTT
>DATAPT010000432.1:0-5425 GCA_036265065.1 Candidatus Acidiferrales bacterium
CCGCCTGAAGGCGGGCGCTACAAAAACGCGTCGATTTTGAGTTCTCACACAGACTCTTCAGCCTGCGGGTTTTAGTCCTAGCAAGGACGAAATTCCGCAGGCTGAAGCCCGCGCCACTGGATCTTGCGCAATTTTTCGCAGGAATAGGCCCCAACTCTTACGGAGCTTGCCGAATCCCGTTGTCCTCGGCCTGCTTGATCAGTGTGGCGGCATCTTCGGGCAAAAGATACCTCTGCTTCACCAGGCTTTCGGCGGCCTTTTTCACTTCTGCAACATACGCGTCTTTATTGGGGTAGCGCTCTTCGAGAGATTTTCGAGTGTCGCCGGTGGCCTGTCGTTCCTGCACGGTGGAGGCAAAAGGAATGAAGCTTCCGGCCAACGTGCAGACGCCGTCTTCGTAGAGCTTGCTATTAAAAAGGTTCCATCCCGTGTAGGTGCCGATGGGGACCTGAATAAAGACGTTGCGGATTCCGCCGAGGTCATTCCCGTCTTCATCGACTTGCGGGACAAGGTTACCGTAGCGCGCCGTTCCGACCTTTGGCAGTTCCCCATTCAAAATGCCGCTGACTTCCGTGGAACGATAATCCTTGCCGAAATCGAGCGGGTGCAGCGGATTGCTCAGCGCCAGAAATTTCACAGCGGGCCGGTTCACGCCGCCGTAGGCATTGGCAGGGATGGCGGGAAAATGGACCTGGTCCGCGGAAACAAGATTACCGGCGGCGATGGTCGGGCGCGCGGTCGGCGGCGGTTCGGTGCCATCCTTTACCCACGCGGACAGCGCTTCGAGAAGCGCGCGCACAGTCCATGTGTGCGGATTAGGATTTTGCTGTTGCTGGCAGGCTCCAAATGGCGCCTGCGTGGGCAGAGGCAGCGCAGCGGGCCCATGTTGCGTGGAAACCATCAGATACGTGCGCACGTTCGGCGGATCGGGTAAATCTTTCGTGCCGAGGGGATCGGTGAAGCCGAGCGATTGACGAAGCTCCCACATTTCCAGCGAAGTCGCTGCGTGAACGATTTTCGGGCACGTGTGCGTCGCGCTGCAGCGATCGAGAATGCCTGCCGAGCGCCCGGTCAAAGGATCGGTTTCCTGTCCGTAGGTAAAAGGAAATTCCGCACCGGGAACCTGATTATCGACTTCCGCGTTGCCCGCTCCGCGTCCGGGCTGGCCCCAGCGAACGTTGAGCGGGAGCTGCCCGCCGCCGATTTCCGGAAACGCGCCATCGAAAACAATTTTGCCGTCTTCCGCGCGATTAAATCCAAGGTTGATTAGCGTTCGAATAAACCGCCCGCTTTGCGACGATCCCATCACAATCGCGCGCGCATTCGAGATAAAAACAGGATTCGCCGTTCCGCCGTCATCCTTGGCAGCAGCTTTCAGGAAGGCACCCAAATCCCGGGTCGCGGCAAAGCCAAGGCCGAGGATCAGCGGATCTTTCGCGCGATAGGTAATTTCATAGAGCTCGCCCGGTTTGAATCCCGCCGGGTAGCAGATCTGCGTGGCACTGGGCACTGGCTCGCCATTTTGCCCGCACGCTGCGAAGGACCACTCCGTGTTCGGGATGGGAATGCGCGGGCTCGGCTGACGGCGGCGAACCGTCAGCGTGGGAATAAAACCATCCGAACTAGCCGCGCGATTATCCATGCTCACGGATGGATAAGGAGATGAGCCGCCGCTGAACCAGCCACTCGAAAGGCTCAGCGTGTTCGTCGGAGTCTGCGTAATCAATTCGCTGCGCACGATTCCGCTGATCGTCGATCCGTCGGGATTGTGCGCCACAGGCACGGTCATCGTCATGCGCCCGTTGCCGGGCATCACGTCCGCTTGCCACCCAAACCAGACAATCGTGTAGCCCCGTCGCAACAGAAAACCGTCGCCGGCGTCCGTCACGTTGTTCGCGCCGCCGCCGCGGACGTTGGCGTCAAACAGGCCAAGCCCGCCTTTATTCCCGCGATTAATGATATTGAAAAACAGAATGCCATTCGATTTGGAGCGGTCGACGGGCCGCAGGATGTCGATATCGGTTACGTACTCCACCATGCCACGCGCATTCTTTGGCGCCAGCTGGATGTCCTGAATGAGCGCGTTGCCCTGCAGCTTGGGATCGACTTCGCCAAACGCCCTACCCGTCACTCGCTCGTACGCCCCGACAGAGCCAAAGCTCGTGCCAGCGAAGGCGGTTTCGGACTTGGTGATTTCAATGCGAGTGATGCGAGCGTCGGCAGGGATAGCCAGAAAAAAAGAAATCAACATTGCGCCAAGCGCAATTCGAAGTGATAGCCGCATGGTTTCCTCCTAGTTCGTACGGACTATTTACCACAAGTCGCGCGGCACATAGTCCTTATTTCTGAGGTAGGTGAACTTTCGGGCCGTTGACTGGTTTGCTTTTCGATGGATTTGCGACAACAACTGCGACTCAAATAAATAGCCGCTGAAAAACTAAAGTTCTGTCATTCCGAGCGAGGCGAGGAATCTCTCTTGCTTTCTTCGCTCCCGGCAAAATCGAAGAGAGATTCCTCGCTCCGCTCGGAATGACAGAAATAACACATTTTGCAACAGGCTGAATAGGCTGCTGAAAAACTCGCACCTTGTCATTCCGAAGGGCGGTTTTTTCCCGAGGAATCTGCTGTTTCATGGAGGCCGAGAAGAAAAGCAGATCCCTCGCTTTGCTCGGGATGACAAAAAGTACATTATCCGCAGCCTGTGAAGACTGTCCTGCTTACTTTTTCTTCTTGGCCTTGGCTTTTGCTTTCGGCTTCGGAGGCGGCGCGGCCTTGCCTTGCGCCATACGGTGGGGCTGAATTTTTTCCGGCGTTACGGGACCATTCGGCACGGCCTCCGGCTTTGCATCCGGTTCGCCCTTTTTCTTACCCTTCTCGGGCTTCTTCTTTTCTTCCGGCTTTTTGGGTAATTCCTTTATCCCGGAAAGTTTTCGCAGAACCTTGGCGTGATCTTCCGGTTTGCGCGCGCGGCCAAGTAATTGCAGTTGGAAGAAATCTTCCACAACTTTGTCGAATTTTGGGCCGCGCTCCAACCCGAGTTGCTCCAGCTCCAGCGCAACGCCGGGCAAAGCCTGACGCAACGGCTTCCACTTGGTGAAATACGTCTTAATTTTCCCCACGGCCTTCGCGTTGGAAGATTCCGCAAGAATGTAGGCCAGCGATTCAAGCGGCGCTTTTTCCAGAAACGTATACGTATCGCGCGGCGCGGCGGTCTTCGGGCCGGACAAAAGTTTCACATTCTTTGCCGCCTCTTCCTCCACATCGTTTACGGCGCGCAGCTCCGAGGAAGGCATGCCCATTCGTCCGAGAACGGATTTCCGCTCGCTATCCTTGAGCTTGCCAAGAATCGCCACGGTGACAGGAGCATACAGACGTGGCCGCAACCCGGAAGAAACCATTTCCTCGCGCACCTTAAAAATCCGGTTAATCGCATCGTAATCCGGATGACGCTTTTCGAGCAGTGGGTGAACGACGCCCATCAACTTGTGCGTCTCCCAGGACTTCAGCACGGCGCCAGGCTTTTCTTCGCGCGACACCTGGCGAAGTTCGCTTCCCGCATCGTCCTGAGAAATGGTGTCCTGCAACTTCCGTTCGATGGCCAATTTGAACCAATCCGCAGTGCGCGACTCGAGCTTGAAACCCATGCGTGCCTCATAGCGAAGCGCGCGCAGCAGCCGCACAGGCTGGTTCGTGAAACTGTGAATGCTGAGCGCGCGAATCTCGCGGCGTTCAAGATCAGCGAGACCGTTCGTGGGATCGAGCAGCAGCCCACGCGAATTCGCGTTCAAGGAAATGGCAATGGCATTGATCGAAAAATCGCGCCGCCGCAGGTCTTCCATGATGGTCGAGAACCGTATTTCAGGCTTCGTGCCGGGGCGGGCATACACGTCTTCACGCGCCGCCGAAATACTAGCGTCGACTTCCCCTGCCATGAGGAGTTCCGCGCAGCGCTGCGAATCATCCTCGCTGATAATTTTCGCCCCTCCCTTTTCCAGTTCGCGCAGGATGCGGGTGGGATTGCCCTCAATCGTGAAATCCAAATCGCGGATGGACATTCCGGAGATCATGTCCCGGACCGCGCCGCCGACTAGATACAGATTGGACTCGAACTGGATGGCGAGTTCCTGGATGCGGACCATCGCCGCGCGCTGCTCAGGGGACAGGCGGCTTTCGAGCTGGAACATATAATCAGGCATGCATTTACCATCCTCGGCCGGAGACGCTAATTACCTCTCAGCGTGACCGTACCCGATCAAATTTATTTTCCGCGGAAAATTTCCGCGAATAGGACTTAGCCTTCACGCGCGCGGGTGATGCGCTTTATAAATTTCCTTCAAGCGCTCCTCGACCACGTGCGTGTATATCTGTGTCGTGGAAATATCCGCGTGGCCCAGCATGAGCTGAACCGAGCGGAGGTCCGCACCCCGTTCCAGAAGGTGCGTGGCAAAACTGTGACGCAGTTTGTGCGGCGTGAGCCTGCCGCGCAAACCCAGTCGCACTCCGTAATCGTGCATGATCTTCCAAATCCCCACGCGGCTCAGCCTGCGGCCCACACTGGTTAAAAGCAGGACCTGGCTGTGCGGCAAAGGGCTGGACGGCCGGGCGAACTTGGGACGCCCGTGCGCCAGATATTGTTCGATTGCCTCAATGGCCTTGCGCCCAATGGGTACCAGGCGCTCTTTGTCTCCCTTACCTATACAACGGACACAGCCAATGCGCATGTCCACGTCCGAAATGCGCAGGTTCAACACCTCGGAAACGCGTAATCCCGTGGAATATAGAATTTCGATCATGGCCCGATCCCTCAATCCAAGCGGAGTCGAGAGGTTCGGGGCTTCCAGCAGCTTATCAATTTCTTCCACGCGCAAATATGTAGGCAAAGTGTTTCGAGTTTTAGGCGACTCGAGATTTTCAGTCGGGTCGGTGTTCACGAAACCTTCCATCATGGAGAACTTGTACAATCCCCGGAGCGATACCAGATATCGCGCCACGGACCGGCTATCCATCTTTTCCCTGTATAGATGGCTGAGAAAATCGACCACATCTTCGCGCGTTACGTCTTCCACTTTATTTTTGTGGCGCGTGCGCATGAATTCAGAGAACCTTTTCAGGTCCCGGCCATAGGCAAGGATCGAATTCTGCGCGAGGGCACGTTCGACGCGCAAATAGCTCAGAAATACATGGATCGTCGATTCCAATTCCGTTTACCCTGTAATTCCTTGCTTTCCGGATTCCGAACCGGCTGAGTGAAACGCAATGCCATACACTTCGCTGATTTCATCGCAGCGAAACGCCCATGCGAGCCCCAGGTACGTCAGGGTCGCCGAGGCGATCAGCCCGATGAACACCAGCAACCGCGGACCGAAGTGTTCAATACTGTCAAATTGCGAATATTTCAGAGCGCCCCAGCAAACGACGCCCATTC